>JAISXZ010000043.1 GCA_031270275.1 Eubacteriales Family XIII. Incertae Sedis bacterium
GCGGCCTATGGCGACCGACGACAACAACGCCGCAGGAAATCCACACAAGCCATTTGCCTAAAGATGAATGAGACACTACACTAATAGGAGGCTGAATGTTCAACGGGCTGATAAGCGTGGCCGTGGTATTCATAATATTCTCCGTGGGCTTCGTCTTCACCGTGAAGAAGGTCTGGCCGGACAATGCCGCCGGCGTGCTGTCGGCCATAGTCGTGAAGGTCGCGGCGCCCTGCCTCGCGGTGATCAGCTTCTACGACAGGCTGACGCCGGAGCTCCTTAAGGGGCTGCTGCTGCTCATAGCCGCGGGAGCGGCGCACGCCGGCTGCATGTATGTCTCCGGCAAGGGCCTCTCGCGGCTTTTGGGGCTGTCCGGCGGCAGGCGCGTCATGTTCGAGGTCAGCTTCACGTTCTCGAACACCATATTCATCGGCCTGCCCGTCAACCAGATCGTGTTCGGGCCGGAGGGCCTTACCTCCCTTTTCGCCTACTACATAATCACGCTGGCCGGCTTCTGGAGCGTCGGCGCCTACGAGATATCCAGGGCCTCGCCGCTCGACGGCGGCAGCGGAGGCGGTTTTTCCCCGAGGAAAATACTGAGCCCCGGCCTTGTCGGGGTCTTCGTCGGCATGGGCGTCGTGGGGCTGCAGGTGCATCTGCCCGTGGTGCTGGACTCGTCGATAAGGTATCTGTCCGCCCTCTGCGTGCCGCTGTCCCTGCTTGTCATAGGCTCGAACCTCAGCTCGTTCGCCAGGGGCTTCAGCCGCCCAAAGAGGGACGAGCTGCTCGTCATGGCCGGAAAGTTCCTGATAAGCCCGGCCTTCATGTTTGCCATTCTGAGGGCCTTCGGCGTAACGGGGCTGCCGTTCCGCGTCCTCATGCTCACCTCCGTCATGCCCTGCCACATGCAGGCGTCCATAAACGCCCAGTACTACGGCGTGGAGGGCGAGTACGCGGCCAGGCTCGTGAGCCTCAGCACGCTGCTGTGCCTGGTGACCATACCCGTCAGCGTGGCGCTGCTTAGGTAGCGGCCCGGCGCGGGCGCCGCGGGTGGGCGCGGCCGCTGTTTCAAAAAACAGCTTGAATTTTACAGGCTTTATGCTATACTGGACTTGGGCAATGGCAATTTATGCCGCCCTTCGTTCGGCACAGGCCAGAGCATTGCGGGGCAGAGGCGCCTGGCGCAGCGCAGTTTTCGCAGGGACAGTTTGAACCGAAAGGATTTCACGATGAAAAACATGAGAGTGTCCTTGAAGCTGATCGTCAGTTTCATGATCGTGCTCGCCCTGGCAATAGCCGTCGGCCTTGTGGGCATATTCGGCATGTACTCCATCAACAGCGCCGACGACGCGCTCTACAGGGAGAACGTAGTCGCCATCAGCGCGATAGGGGCGATACGCGAGATGTACCAGGACCAGCGCGTCCAGCTTCGCAACATGGCCATCTGGGCGGGCGACAGCGCCAAGGTGCAGGAGTACAGCGACAGCCTGGCCACGCTGGACAAGAATATCAGGGAGCGCTTCGTGGTGTACGACGGCACCATCGTGGACGAGTCGGCCGAGACGGCGTACTACGAGGCCAGAAACCTCTATGAGAACGATTACCAGGGCATCAAGGACCAGGTGGCGGAGGCGGCGGCCATAAGCGCGGAAAGGGCCCGCACGGTGCTGTTCTCCCAGGATTCCGTCAGGATTGTGGACGGGATCATGCTGGCCCTGGACAACGCGACGGTGGACAACGACACCTGGGCGAAGGACACGGTGGACGACAACACCGTCCTGTTCACGCGGATGCTGATAATCGAGATAGTCATCCTTGCGGTCGCGGCCGGCGTCGCCCTGTTCTTCGCGTTCTACATATCCGGCCTCATCGCAAAGCCGCTCAACGATCTTTCGGGCTTCATGAAGAAGGCGGGCGGCTCCGGCGACATCTCCCTAAGCCAGGAAAATGTCGCGGCCATAGGCAAATACTCGCATGTCAAGGACGAGATCGGGCAGGCGATAGCCGGCAGCGCCTCGTTCATCAGCCATGTCACGAATATCGCCAAGGGGCTTGAGTCCATCGCGCAGGGCGACCTGACGCAGGACGTCAAGCTGCTTTCGGATTCGGACACGATGGGCCTTTCGCTCAAAAAAATGACGGAGAACCTCAACAACATGTTCACCGACATCCGCTCGGCCACCGAGCAGGTGTCCACCGGCGCGGGCCAGGTGGCGGGCGGGGCCCAGTCCTTGGCGCAGGGCTCCACCGAGCAGGCCGCCTCGATAGAGGAGCTGTCCGGCTCCATCGCCGAGATCGCGGAGAAGACCAAGACGAACGCCGCGACCGCGAACAAGACCGCCTCCCTTTCGGCGGCGATCAAGGACAACGCCGAAAAGGGCAGCCGCCAGATGGGCGAGATGATCGCGGCCGTCGGGGAGATCAACGAGGCAAGCAAGAACATCGGCAAGATCATCAAGACGATCGACGACATCGCCTTCCAGACGAACATACTCGCCCTGAACGCGGCCGTGGAAGCGGCGCGGGCCGGGCAGCACGGCAAGGGCTTTGCCGTGGTGGCGGACGAGGTGCGCAACCTCGCGTCAAAGAGCGCGAACGCCGCAAAGGATACCGGCGACATGATCCAGAACTCGATGGAGAAGGCCGAGTTCGGCTCGCGCATAGCGGCGGAGACCTCGGCGAGCCTTTCGGGGATCGTGACCGGCATAAACGAGTCGAGCCAGCTCATCGCGGAGATAGCGAAGGCGTCCGAGGAGCAGTCGTTCGGCATATCGCAGATCAATATCGGCATAGACCAGGTGGCGCAGGTCGTCCAGCAGAACAGCGCGACGGCGGAGGAAAGCGCCGCCGCCTCGGAGGAGATGAGCGGGCAGTCGGAGATGCTGCAGCAGCTCATAGGGCGGTTCAGGATCAGGGACGGCGAGTCCATGCAGCGCAGCCTGCCGTCGCCGGGCGGCCCCGTGCAGCGCCTGGGCCATGGCGGCTTCGCGCTCGCGGACGGCGGCGATTTCGGCAAGTATTAGGGCGGCGCCCCGCAGGACACCCATCCTGCGCCATTTATGCAAAAATGAATGAGACCTACACTAGGCAGACTGGAGCATAAATTTGAAATACGACGCCTTTATCAGCTACCGCCACGGGGAGCTCGACGGCCTTGTGGCGGAGAAGCTGCACAGAATGCTGGAGACCTACAGGATTCCGCGCGCCATAGCAAAGAAGATCGGCAGGAACAGGCTTTCGCGCATATTCCGCGACCGCGAGGAGCTCCCGACCTCGTCCAACCTGTCGGACAGCATCAACGACGCGCTCGAAAACTCGGCCTTCCTGCTGCTCATATGCTCGCGGCGCACCCAGGACTCGCAGTGGGTCATGCGCGAGGTGGAGCGTTTCGGGGAACTGCGCGGCAAGGACAGGATAATAACCCTGCTCATCGACGGCGAGCCCGACGAGTCGTTCCCGCCCGGCCTGCGCGAAAGGCAGGTCAACGGGGAGACCATCTTCGTCGAGCCGCTGGCCGCGGACATCCGCGCCGATACGTGGAAACAGAGCATAAAGCTGCTGAAAGAGGAAAAGCTGCGCCTGCTCGCGCCCGTGCTCGGCTGCGCCTTCGACGATCTGCGCCGCAGGCACCGCCGCAGGCTGATACAGAGGACGGCCACCATCGTGGGCGCGGCCTTCGCCTTCGTGCTGTCCTTCGGCGCGTTTTCGATGTGGCAGTACCTTCAGATAGAGCAGCAGATGCAGCTTAAGCTGGAAAACCAGTCCTATGTGCTGTCGGAGTACGCGGCGCGCGAGCTCTCGGACGGCGACCCCGGCGCCTCGCTGCTGCTCGCGCTCGAGGCCCTGCCGAAGGATCTGGGCAGGCCCGAGCGCCCCTTCGTCCGCGCGGCGGAGAAGGCGCTCGCGGACGCGCTGGGCGTCTATGATCTGAGCGACGGCTTCAAGCCATACGAAAAGCTGCCCCTGCCGGCCGCGCCCGGCAGGATCGCGCTGTCGCCCGGCGAGCGCTACGTCGCCGCCGTCTGCCCATTCACGCTGAATATCTTCGACACGCAGAGCGGGCTGGCCGTGGCGACGCTGCCGACCCTGCGCTCGTCCCTGGCGGAGGCGGAATTCCTTTCGGAGGACGTCGTCCTGTTCGCGGGCGAGGGCGGGATAGAGGCCTACGACATAGCCGGGGGCGCGACGCTCTGGACGGGCGGGCCGGCGACGGCCATAGCCGTTTCCGGCGACGGGAAGATGATAGCCGCCGTGCACGGGGCCGATGGCTCCGCGTCCCTGTACGCCCCCGACGGCCGCAGGCTGGGCGACGTGGATTTCGGCGGCAGGGCGATGCGCGTGCCGGCCGACGACAGTTTCCTCAACCCGCGTGACTCGATATTCGAGCTGGACGGGGACGGCGGCAGGCTGGCGGTGAGCTTTGCGGACGGATCGCTGTCCGTGTTCGTCACGGAGGGCGGCGCCGAGGAGGCGCAGGCCTACCCGCCCTCGAACGCCATACACTTCGCGGGGGGCTTCTACAAGGGGTTCCTGGGCTTCGCCGTCGTCGAAAGCGAGCCCTACGCGTCGGAATACGTCGTTTTCGACATGTCCAGCGGCGAGCAGAAGGCCCATTTCTCGTCCGACAGATCGCATTTCGTGCCGCGCGCCGGCGACGACGGGCTGTATGTCGCCTTCGAGGAGCAGCTGCTGTCCGTGGACACGGAGAGCGGGGGCGCCCGGCTGCTGTTTTCGGCCGGCGGGCCGATAGAGGCCTTCGGCAAGCGCGGGGGCGACTTCATCGTCTGCGAAAGCGCGGGCCCGTACCGCTTCGTGTCGGAGAGCGGCACGAAGGTCTACGCCTCGGACTACGCCTGCGGCTTCGCGGAGATAGGCGAGCGCTTCGCCCTTACGGGGAGCTACGACGCGAACGCGCTCCGCCTGCTGAAAAAGGAGGACTTAAGCGAGGCCGACATAATGGCCTACGCGGACGGCTACGAGTTTTCCGAGGCCAGGGTGCATCCCGGCGCGGACCGCGCGGCCTTCTATTCCTACGCCGGCCTGCGGCTCTGCGACCTTTCGGGCGCCGTCGTCGCGGAGGTCCGCTTCCCCGAGCCGATGTCCGTGATAGACACGCAGTACGACGGGCTGAACGGGAACGTCGCCGTCATATACGAGGACGCGTTCCGCCTGTACTCGGGGCGCGACGGCGGTCTGCTGCTAGAAAAATACGGAAAGAAGGGTGCGCGATCCGTCCTTTATACAGGCTTCGGCGTGAGCGTGCTCGACGAGGCCGGGACAGCCAGCCTGTACGACGTCGCCACGGGCGAGACCGTCGCGGCCATGGACGCCGGGCCGGAGGCGGACAGCGCGCTGCCCTTGGGCGGGGGGCTGCTGCTGATCCGGGACGGGCGGGCCTTCTTCGACGGGAAGGACGTCGGTGCGGGCGATTTCATCGGCGCCGGCGATCTGGGCGGCGGCGCCTACGGCTTCGCCGTCTCCGACGGGGCGGACGGCAGGGTCTTTGTCGCGGAGAACGGCGGCCTTGAGGAGCGTTTCGCCTTTTCGGTGCAGGGCCGCGCCGAGGCCTACTTCACCGGGGGCTTCGTCTTCATATCGCCGCTGCACGGCGTCGCTGCCGCCTACGGCATGGACGGGCGGCCCGTGCGCGATTTCGACGAAAAGGGCTACATGGCGGAGACCGGCGAGCTGGGCGGCTTCATAACCGCGAGCTACATATACACGTCGTCCGAGCGCTATTCCCTGCTGCTTGACCCGGAGAGCCTGGAGACGACGGCCATGCTGCCGGGATTCCTGGGCGCCCTTGACGCCTGGACGCTGATCCTCGACGACGGGGCGGGCCATCTGCGCAAGGCCACCATACGCTCGCCGCAGGAGCTGGTCGATGCCGCCATGAGCAGGCTGGACGGCCGGGCGCTGTCGCAGGAGGAGCGCGAAAGGTTCAGGGCTGGGTAGCATGGGCGACATGACGATAGGGAAGCTGGCTGAATACGGCAGGATCGCGATACAGTGCCACGACATCCCCGACGCCGACACGATAGGCGCGGGTTTCGCGCTGCAGCGCCGCCTGCTCTCGCTGGGCGCGGAGGCCAGCCTCGTGTACGGGGGCAGGGCGGACATATCGAAGCCGAACCTGCTGATGATGCTCGAGGACCTGGACATAGAGATATCCCACGTCGCGTCCCTGCCGGAGGACACGCGGCTGCTCATAACGGTGGACTGCCAGCGCGGGGCGGGGAACGTGCAGCATTTCGAGCTGCCGGAGGCGGCGGAGGTCTTCGTGATAGACCATCACCGCGCGGAGACGCCCGAGGGGGCCAACACCATCATCCGCCCTGGGCTGGCGAGCTGCGCGACCCTCGTCTGGAGCCTGATAGACGGGGACGGCTTTTCGTCGGCCGACGACTACCGCGTGTGCAACGCGCTCTATTACGGGCTGTTCAGCGACACGAACGGGCTTTCCGAGCTGCGGCACCCCCTTGATCGCGACCTGGCGGAGCTCCCCTGCGATCCGGCCCTCGTGCGCAAGCTGAACAACTCGGCCGTCACCCTCGACGAGCTGGGCCTGATAGGGGACGCGCTGAAAAACCGCGAGGTCATAGGGAATATCGGCCTGTTCCGGGCCGAGCCCTGCGACCCGAATCTGCTGGGCTTCGCGAGCGACATAGCGAAGCAGGTCGTGGGCATGGACGGCTGCGTCGTGTACTGCGCGCAGCCGCAGGGGCTGAAGCTGTCGATCCGCAGCAGCGCGCGGGAGATAATGGCCGACGAGCTCGCGGCCTTTCTGTGCCGGGGCGCCGGCTCCGGCGGCGGGAGCGTGGAGAAGGCGGGCGGCTTTATCGGGTTCAAGCAGATCGAGGGGCTGCACGGCGATCTGCCGGCGGATGACTTTCTGAGGCGGCGCGTCCTCGACTACGTCGGCAACTACGAGCATATATATGCGGGCAGGCATAGCGTGGATTTCGGGAGCATGCCGCTTTTCAGAAAGCTCGCCCGCCCTGTCGGCTTCGCCAAAAGCGCCGACATATTCCCCGACAGGACCAAGATCACCATCCGCACGCTGGAGGGCGACATCGACACGGTCTCCGGCGACGACGTCTACCTGATGGTCGGCATACTCGGCGAGGTCTATCCCATACTGCGCGAGAAGTTCGAGAAAAGCTATGTCGTCGCGGGCGGCGGCTACGGCGAAGGCCTGGAATACGCGCCGGCGGTGATAGACAGGGCCACGGGGGAGCGCCGCTCCATCCTGCCCTTCACGGCCGCCTGCCTGCCGCAGGGGGAGAAGGTCGTGCGGGCGAAGCCGCTGGAGAGGGACACGAAGGTGTTCAGCTACTGGGACATGGAGAAATATTTCTACGGGGGCGGCGGCGACTTCCTCGTCGCCAACGAGGGGGACTACGGGGACTGCTACATAGTGCGCCACGACATATTCCTAGACAGCTACGAGGCGGTATAGGCCCGCCTCCCCGGTCTGGCTTTCCTGCGTCGGCCCGGCGCCGGCCCTGCCCGGCGCCGCGGATCAGAAAATTTTTCCCGTTTGAAAAATATTGCTTGACAGAAATATTAGATCGTGCTAACATACAATGTGGATAGGTTGAGCTAACCTTTCGCCGCAGGCGCGGCCCTTTTCCGCGCGGACAGCAGCGCAGAAGGCCTTGCGAACGGCGGCGGGGGGGCGAGAGAATAGGAGGTCCCGGTTGCGAATAAGAATCTTGGCGGTCGCTGCTTTATTGTTAGCATTTTCTAACATTTTTCCCGCGACGGCCTTCGCCGCATACGAGACATGGAACCAGGTCGTGGACGACATGGAGGCCATCCTGGACGAATCCTACGAGGTGTACGCCTCCGGGGACGTCGAGGGCGGCAAGGACAAGGTGGACGAGGCCTATTTCGGGTTCTACGAGAAGCTGGGCTACGAGAAGACGGTCATGGCCTATATCTCGGGCGAACGCGCGGCCAAGGTCGAATACGAGTTCAGCTTCGCGAAGAAGGCGATGACCGCGGGCGACGACGCGGCGGCCCGCGAGTCGCTTGACAATCTTATACTCTATCTGAGGGAGGACGCCATCGCGCTGGACGGCAAGAAGGAGAGCGCGGCGGGCACCTTCGCCGCCTCGCTGCTCATCATAACGCGCGAGGGCTTCGAGGCCATCATCGTGGTCGGCGCCATCGTCGCCTATCTGGTAAAGAGCGGGAATGCGCGGCACACGAGGGCCGTCTACGTGGGCTCGCTCATAGCCCTGGCGTTCAGCGTCGTCATGGCCATCGCGCTCAACGCGCTGACCGGCGCCAACGCGGGGGAGAACCAGGAGATAATAGAGGGCTTCACGATGCTGGCGGCCGTGGCCGTGCTGTTCTACGTGAGCAACTGGATGGTGTCCAAGGCGGAATCCGCCGTATGGGTCAACTATATAGAGGGCATGGTTGAGGCCTCGGTCACCCGCGGCAGCGTGTTTTCGCTGGCCTTCGCGGCCTTCCTGGCCGTTTTCCGCGAGGGGGCCGAGACCATACTGTTCTACCAGGCCCTGCTGGCCGGCACGGACAGCTACACGAACATGGTGTGGACGGGCCTGGGCGTCGGCTGCGTCGTGCTGGTGGCGATCTACGTGCTTATACGCGTGCTCAGCTTCCGCCTGCCCCTGAAGCCCTTCTTTCTCGGCACCAGCGTCCTGCTCGCTGTCATGTGCATAGCCTTCCTCGGCTCAGGCATAAAGGAGCTGCAGGAGGGCAACATGGTGAGCGTCACCTCGGCGCCGGGCGTGGGCACGGTGGACATACTCGGCATCTACCCGACGCTGGAGACGCTCGTGCCGCAGATCATCCTGCTCGCCGCCACGATAGCCACCTTCGCGATCCAGATGCGCAGGGGGAAAAGGCTGCGCGCGGCCGCGGCGGCCGGACAGGCGGCGGATCCGGGCGGACAGGCGGGGGCATAGCAAACGGTTTCCCAGGCGCCAGGCTGTTCCCGATGGACCGGGCGCTGCCAAAAATAGATAGGATGGATGCAGTCAATCAAGGAGGAAAACGATGAAAAACAAGAAAGCGCTTATGATGCTGATGGCGGTCCTGCTCGCCCTGTTTGGCCTGGCGGCCTGCGGTGGCTCGGGCGATTCGGGCGGTTCGGCCGACTCGGCCGACAGCGGCGGGGCTGCGGACGTGGGCCCGGGCGACGTGGCCGGCTTTGAGGAGTTCCCCATCGGCGACGACATCGAGCTGGGGCCGCTCAACGTGGCGGGCGTGTACTTCCAGCCCGTTGACATGGAGCCGGCCGGCAACAGCCTGCCCGCGTCCGAGTCGGACTTCCACATCGAGGCGGACATCTCCGCGCTTGAGAACGACCTCGGCTACGGCGTCGGCTCCTTTGTCCCCAACCTGACCGTCAACTACGAGATCACGGACGAGTCCGGCAACATGGCTTCCGAAGGCGCCTTCATGCCCATGAGCGCCAGCGACGGCCCCCACTACGGCGCCAACGTCAGCCTTGGCGGCAAGGCCGGGACCTATCACGTCAAGTTCATCATCGAGAACCCCGAGGCGCAGGGATATCTGCTGCACGTGGACAAGACCACGGGCGTGGAAGGCCGTTTCTGGACCGAGCCCCTGGAGGCCGAGTGGGACTTCGACTTCGTTCCCAGGGAGTGGTAGGCCGCCTGCCTGCCCAAGACTAGTTAACGCTCGCGGCGGCGCCTAGGCGCCGTTAAGGAACTGTCGAAAAACAAAGTGTACAGTTGGCGCAGCAATTTTGTGTCCCGGCAAGGCGCCGGGTTCCGCGAATACTTGTAGTATTCAAGGGTTCCGGCAACGCAGCCGGGGCGCGAA
>JAISXZ010000136.1 GCA_031270275.1 Eubacteriales Family XIII. Incertae Sedis bacterium
GTCTGCTGGATGTTACCGCCGCCGACCCGGGCCACGAGATGCTCCGCGAAAGCAGAACCCACAAGGCTCTCCGCCTTGTAGCCCGCCGTCGTCACATTGGCGACATTGCTGGCCATGACGTTGAAATTCCGCAGCTCCGTCAGCACGCCGGATGCGGCGTCATAAAAGCCTCTTACCATAATTTACACCTCCTTTTGGATTAATTTTTATTGTATGCGTCAATTTTATGCCTCAGCTTCAGGATCGCGGCCGAGTGGATCTGCGACACGCGGGACTCCGTAATGCCCATGACGGAGGCGATCTCCTTCAGCTTCAATCCCTCATAGTAATACAGCGATACGACGAGCCTCTCCTTCTCGCCGAGGCCGCCTACGGCCTCCGCAAGCTGCTGTTTCAGTTCCTCGCGGAGGATTTCCGCCTCCGGCGCGTCCGCCTCCTTGTGCTCGGTCAGGAGCGGGGAGGCTGTCATCATCTTTTCGTTTATGGCCTCCTCGTAGGAGAGGACCATCGCGTTGTGCCTCTTTTGCAGGATCTTGTCCAGCTGGGCGGCGTCCACGCCCATCCTGGCCGCCACTTCCTCCCTGGCGGGCTCCCGGCCATGCTCCGTATAGAGCGCCTCGTAGGCGGCGTTCAGCTCCTTCACGAGGCTGCGCTGGTTGCGCGGTATCCAGTCCTGCTTTCGCATAAAGTCGATAACCGCCCCCTTGATTTTCAGCGAGGCGAAGGTCTCGAACTTGTTGCCCATGCCGGGGTCGAACTTCTCGACCGCGTCTATCAGGGCAATCATGCCTTGGTTTATCATGTCGTCGAGCTGCCCGTAGTTGCTGTAGCTGCCCTTGAAGCGCAGCACTATCTTCTTCACGAGGTCCATGTAGGCAAGCACGATGTCGTTGCGGGCATCGACGCTGCCGCTCTCGCGGTAATGGCGCCACTGCTCTGTGTAGTTGTCGTCGCAGTCCCTTGGAAGAGGCTCCATCACGCTTTACCCCGCGATATCCGTTCGGCTCTCGGGCCGGGCCCCCTGTATCAGCCCTATGGCCTGTATCTGTATGTTGGCGTCTATCTCGTTGAACGACAATACGGTCAGGTTGGGCAGGAACTGATCCATGAGGCGCTTGAAATATATCCTCACTATGGGGGACGTGAGTATTATCGGCTGGTGGACAAGCTCCTTCACCCTGTTTATCTGGCTGGTCACGTCCTCGACTATCTGCTGCACGAGCTGCGGCTCCATGGCCAGGTAGGTCCCGTGGTCGCTCTGCTTGGCCGAGCCGAGTATGCTGTTCTCCAGCGCCTGGTCCAGCGTAAGCACCTTTACGCTGCTGCCGTCCGTGTATTTCCTCGTGATGGTCCTCTTGAGCTTCTGGCGCACATACTCCGTAAGCATGTCGGTGTCCTTGATGCTCATGCCGTGATCGCCTATGCTCTCGAGTATGCTCTCCATGTCGCGCACCGGCACGCCCTCCCGAAGCAGGTTCATGAGTATCTTCTGGAGCTCGGATATGCCTATAACGCTGGGTATAACGTCGCCCACTATGGCCTCGTTGGTCTTTTTGACGTTTTCGAGCAGGATGTTGACGTCCTGCCGGCTTATCAGCTCGTGTATGTGCCGCTTTATCACCTCGGACATGTGCGTGACGATGACGGAAAGCGCGTCTATGACCGTGTACCCGTAGACCTCGGCCATCTCGCGCTCGCTCTCCGTTATCCATTTGCCGGGTATCTCGTAGGCCGGCTCTATGGTGTCTATGCCCTCTATGGACCCGCTCGCGTTGCCGGGGTCGAGGGCCAGATAGTAGTCAACGAGCACCTCCCCCCGCGCGATCTCCTCGCCCTTTATCTTTATGAGGTACTGGTTCGGGTTTATGAGGCCGTTGTCCCTGAGCCTCACCGTGGGCACGACCACGCCCATGTCGAGCGCGAACTGCTTCCTGAATATGACTATGCGGTCTATGAAGCTGCCGCCGCTGGCCTCATCGACCAGGGGCAGCAGCGAGTAGCCGAATTCCATCTCGATGGGCTCCACGCCCAGCAGGTTGTAAACGTTGTCGATATTCCTGTAGTAGTCCGCCTCCGTGCCTTCCTGCTCGATGAGCTCCTGCATCTCGGTGCGCTCCGCGACGACGGACTCCTTCCTCCTGCTGCGTATCAGGACTATGCCCATGCCGATCAGCAGCAGGCTCATGACGGAGATCTGCGTGCGCGGCGCGCCGGGTATCAGGTTCATGCACAGTATGGCTATGCCGGCCATCACCAGGGTGCGCGGCTGCGACATGAACTGCCGCCTCACGTCCTCGTTCAGGTTGCCCTCGGAGGCGGAGCGCGTCACTATCATGCCCGTGGCCGTCGATATCATGAGCGCGGGCAGCTGGCTGACGAGGCCGTCGCCCACGGTCGCTATCGAGTAGACGTTCAGCACCTCCGAGAAGGCCATCTCGCCCTGGACCATGCCGATGATGCTGCCGCCCACCAGGTTTATCATCGCTATGACTATGGCCGCTATGGCGTCGCCCTTGACGAGCTTCGTGGCACCGTCCATGGCCCCGAAGAACTCCGATTCCTTCTGTATCTTCTCGCGCCTGGCCTTGGCCTCGTCCTCCGTTATAAGGCCGGAGTTCAGGTCCGCGTCTATGGCCATCTGCTTGCCGGGCATGGCGTCCAGCGTGAACCTCGCCGAGACCTCGGCTATGCGCTCGGCGCCCTTGGTGATGACCACGAACTGCACGACTATGATGATCAGGAACACGATGAAGCCGACCACCGCGTTGCCGCGCAGCACGAAGGTGCCGAAGGTCTCTATGACCTTGCCCGCCTGCCCCTGCTCTGACAGGATGAGCCGCGTGGACGAGATGTTGAGCGCAAGCCTCAGTATCGTCGTGATGAGGAGCATGGACGGGAATATGGAGAAGTCCAGCGGCCCCTTTATGTACATGGTCATGACGAGGATGAGCAGCGACACCGTTATGCTCACGATGAACATGAAGTCCAGCACGAACGTGGGCAGCGGTATTATTATCAGCGCTATTATCCCTATCACGAAGAACACTATTAAGTTGCTGAATACATTTCTCATTCTGTCAAACCTTCATTCCGTCAGTTTTGGGCCGCTTCGGGGGCGATCTCCCGCTTCTGCTGCCCGTACACCCAGGCCATGACCTCGGCCACGGCGTTGTACAGGCCGGGCGGTATGTACTCGTTTACCTTCGCCGCGCCGTACAGGCTGCGGGCGAGCGAGGGGTTCTCGGATATGAGGACCTTGCTCTGCTCGGCCAGCGACACGATGCGGAGGGCCACGTGATCCTGCCCCTTGGCCAGCACTATGGGCGCGGGATCCTTGTCTATGTCGTATTTGAGGGCCACAGCGAAGTGCGTGGGGTTCCGGACGACGACGTCGGCCTGCGGCACCTGCTGCATCATGCGGTTCATGCTTATCTCACGCTGCTTCTCCCTGCGCTTCCCCTTTATCATGGGGTCGCCTTCCATCTGCTTGAACTCGTCCTTGACCTCCTGCTTGCTCATGCGCAGCTTTCTCTCGTAGTCGTACCGCTGGTAGAAGAAGTCCAGGGCGGCGACGCCCACGAATATCAGGCAGACTATGTACACCATCTTCATGATCTCGTCGAGCATGAACGCCAGGCCTATGTCCATCTGCGTGTTCAAAAGGTCGGGCGCCACCTCCAGAAGGCCCATGATGGTGCTGTAGACCAGCCACATCACCACGGCTATCTTTATCACGCTTTTCACCAGCTCGACGAGGGAGCGCACGGAAAACAGCCGCTTTATGCCCTCTATCGGGTTGATCCTGTTGAATTTGAACTTCAGCAGCTCAGGCGCCACGAGGAACTTGGTCTGCGCGCCGTGCACGACTATCGCCACGAGGAACATGGCCGCCAGTATGGGCCCCGACGCCGCGAACACCGACGTGACCACGCGCCTCGCCAAAACGCCGCTGTCCGCTATGCTCATGGTATCCATGCTGCCGGCGCTGTCCATCACGTACAGATACAGCTCCCTGACCTGCGCGCTCATGTAGCCGCCCATCTTTACGGCCAGGAAAAACCCGATGAACAGGGACACGACGCTGACCACGTCCCTGCTCTTGAAGACGTTCCCCTTCTTGCGCTCGTCGTTCCTCTTTTTTGTGGTGGCCTTTTCTGTCTTGTTTGTATCCGCCATTGCCCGCCTGCCGGCCGGCGCCCAGCGCTCAGCCCATGTAGGTGAGCACTTCCTCCAGCCTCTGCATCATTATAAGGTTCAGCTGTCCCATAAACCTGACCATGACGGGTATTATCGTGACCAGCACGATCAGCCCGCATATGACCTTCATCTGTATGTTGACGACGAACACGTTTATGTTCGGCACGACCTTCATCATTATGCCGACCGCCACCTCCACCACCATTATGGTGACTATCCAGGGGAGGGAGAGCTGCACGGCGTATATCAGCATGTACGCGAAAAGCTCCGCCATGTGCACGCCTATCGAGCCGTCTATCGACTCGAGCCCCAGCGGGGCCACCCCGTAGGAGTTCACCGCTATGGCGACCAGGTTCAAGTGGCTGTTCGTGATGAAGAACAGCATGGTGTAGAACACCGTGAGCATGTTCCCCGTTATGGATATCTGCGAGTTGCTGGTCGGGTCGAACATCGTCGCCATGGCCAGGCCCATCTGGTAGTCTATGATCTGGCCCCCCATGTGGAAGATGGCGAAAAACATCGACATCACGAAGCCCAGCGCGAAGCCCACCACGAATTCCTTGACCATCGCGACCATCATGTCTATGCCCGAATAGCCGCTGACGTCCACGCCCTGCATCTCATGGGCGGCGTACAGGGCCACGCCCAGCGCGAGCCCTACCTTCACTATCGACGGTATCGTCTGCCGGCCGAACACGGGGTTCATGAATATCACCCCGAACATCCTGCAGGCCGCGAACAGCAGGATCAGCAGATAGTTCATGTCCAGCATGGCGTCAGCCCGTCATCAGGGTCATCACTTCAAACAGGCGCAGCGTGAAGTCGACCAGCTGCTGCATCATGAAGTTGCCGAACAGCAGCAGCATGAGCGCGATGACCAGTATCTTGGGGACGAAGGTCAGCGTCTGCTCGTTTATCGACGTGGCCGCCTGGAAGACCGCTATGATGAGCCCGACCACGATGCTTACGAGCAGTATCGGCCCCCCGACCGCAAAGCTGGTGACCACCGCGTCGCGCAGAATCTCCTGTAGCTGCAATGTAGTCATAGCATCCCTATACGCTGTTGAACGACATTATCAGGGTGCGTACCAACAGCCCCCAGCCGTCCACCACAATAAACAGCAACACCTTGAACGGCAGCGATATCATGACCGGCGGCAGCATTATCATGCCCATGGACATGAGGGTGCTCGCCACGATGGTGTCTATCACCAAAAACGGTATAAAGAGCAGGAAGCCTATCAAAAAAGCCCGCTTCAGCTCGCTTATGACGAAGGCCGGGACCACTATGCTCAGGGGCAGCTCCGTGCCCTGGAGCGCCGCCACGTCCTCGTCGTTGGACAGCTGCCTGAAAAACTCGACCTCGTCTATGCCCGTCTGCGCCAGCATGAATTCCTTGATGGGCGCCGACGCCCTGTCGAGGAACTCGGGGGTCTCTATCTGCCTGTCGTTGTAGGGCTGCAGCGCGGTCTCGTTTATCTCGGAGATCACCGGCGACATCACGAAAAAGGTTATGAAAAGGGCTATCCCCACCAGCACCTGCGTCGGCGGCGTCTGCTGCAGGCCCATGGCGTGCCGCAGGAAGCCGAGCACGATGATGATCCTCGTGAAGCAGGTCATCATCAGGAGCATGAACGGCGCCACCGTAATGATCGTCAGTATGACTATGACCCTTACGACGTCGGAGGCCCCTCCGTTTATAGCTATGTCAACCATCTAAAGGCCGTTCCCCTTCCGCCTCGCGTGCCTGCCCAGGATCTCCCGGAAGCCTGTCTCAAGCTGTGAAAGGCTCCGGGGCCTGACGCTTTCGGGCGGCTTCACCGGCTCGTCGAGCTCCTTAAGGATGCTGACCCCCTGATCGCCGGCGCCTATCAGGTACTGGATGCCCTGCAGCTCTATTATGAGGATGGAGCCGCTCTTGCCGAGGGCCAGCCTGTCTATCACCTTGATGTGCCGGCCGGCCGCCATGGGGCCCGCCCTCCCCGCATACCATCTGCTGGCGAGGTATGTCAGCGCGAGCACAGCCGCTATGCCGACGAGGGCAAGTATTATCGATAGGACGTCTCCCCACAAAGGACCTTCCCCTTTCGCGCCGCCGCCCGCAGGCCAAGCCGCCGACAAGCCGCCGGCAGGCCGTCGCTATTCCCCGAGGATGCTCTTTACCGTCTGCACAAGCCTCTCGGGCTTGAAGGGCTTCACTATGAAGTCCAGCGCCCCCAGCTTTATGGCCTCGACCACCATGCTCTCCTGGCCCATGGCGGAGCACATCACCACCTTGGCAGCAGGGTTTTTCTGCTTTATATCCGTGAGCGTCTCGATGCCGTCCTTCACGGGCATGGTGATGTCGAGCAGCACGATATCGGGGTTCTGCTCGCTAAAGAGATTCATGGCCTCCTCGCCGTTGCCGGCCTCGATGAAATCCGTGTAGCCTGCCTTTTTCAGATTGTCCTTGACCATCATCCTCATGAATGCGGCATCGTCAACGATCAGTATTTTTGCCATTTCATTCCCTCACTTCCACTCTGGTTATTGGGCTCGTATAAGACTCTTTTCCCCTTGCGGGCCGCCCCGCCTTTAGGCGAACTCCTCGGGCTGCCTGACTATCTCCGTGATTCTTACGCTGTAGTTGTCGTCTACGACCACCACATCCCCCCTGGCAATCAGCTTTCCGTTCGCTATTACGTCAACGTGGTCCCCCGCCTGCCTGTCCAGCTCCACTATGTTGCCTACGCCGAGGTCCGCGATGTCCTTTATCTTCCTTCTCGTCCTGCCCAGCTCGACGCTTATCTGGACCGGGACCGTCATGACCAGGTCGAGATTGTCCTGGTCGTAGCCCGCGCCCGCGCCGTCGAAGGACTTGAAGGTGTAGGGCGTGGTCGGCACCCTTTCGGCCCGCTGCGGCTGCTGGTACACCGGCTGCATGGCCGCCGCAGCGACGCCTGCGGGAGGCGGCGGGGGGGCCTGCTGCCAGGCGCCCGGCGGGGCCTGGGCCGCCGCTGGCGCCGCAGGGGCCGCCGGGGCCTCGTACACAGGCGGCGCGGCCGCCGCCGGGGGCTCATATGCGGGCGGCGCGGCCGCCGCCGGGGCCTCGTATGCGGGCGCCGCAGGCGCCGCTGGGGCCTCGGGCGCCGGGGCGGCGCTCTCGCCGGTAACGCTGTTGACCTTGTACGACATGGACACGATCCGCTTCGCGAGCTGGGGCTCCATCGCGCTCAGGAACTCGCTGTCTATCAGCCCCTCTATGCTGAGGTTGAATTTTATGCTTACTATTGAGTCGCCTTTGAGCGCGAATATGTCCTTCACGTTCTCATATCGCGCCGTGTCCATGATCTCCGGCGGGGATATGTTTATGCTCTCGCCGAGGAAGGTGGCGAGGGCGCTGGACGCGGAGCCCATCATCTGGTTCATGATCTCGCATATGGCGCTCTTGCCTATCTCGTCGAGCTCCGTCATCTCGTCCGGGTCGGTGGACAGGAGCTGCGCCACTATCTTGGACACGTCGGTCTGCCTAAGCAGCAGCACGTTCGCGCCGTCTATCCCTTCGATGTACTTTATCACCACCCCAATGACAGGCTCGAGGAAGGAGAAGTTGAAGTCCGATATGTCGATATGCTCGATCTGCGGCGTCGTTATGCTGACCTTCTTGTCGAGGATCGTGGACATGGCGGTCGCGGCTGAACCCATGCTGATGTTCATCACTTCCCCGATGGCGTCCAGCTCCATATCGTTCAATCTGTAGTCTTCGTTGTTGGCCATGTTAAGAGTCCCTTCCTCCATTAAAGGAATAGTCGGTGGACGGAATCAATCGGCGCCCCTCAAGCATTCTTTTATCTCAATGGCAAGCTTCTTGTTGTGCACGCCGACATCGCCCTTGAACCATACCGATTCCTCAACTGTTAATTCTACCATGGAGTCCTCCATCTTGTCCAGCTTTATCACGTCGCCTATCTCCAGAAACACGACGTCCCTGGCCGGAATCATGACGGAGCCCAGCACCCCCCTCATCTCGAGGTCGGTGTCGTAGATGTTGCCCATTATGTTGCGCCTTCGCAGCTGCTCCATCTCCACGTTCTCTTTCCTGGCGTTCTTCTTGCTGAGCGCCGCCCTCACCTTGAATATCATTTCAAGGGTGGCCGCCGGTATGCAGATGTTCATCCTGCCCTGCGTCTCGTTCACGGTGATGCTCATGGCGACTATGACGACGTTGTCGTCCGGCGATATGCCCTGCAGTATGCGCGAGTTCGTCTCGAGCTTCGTCATCCTGGGCGTCACCTCTATGTATTCGAGCCACACGTTCCTCATCATGCCCACGATGGTGCGCATGAAGTGCTCCAGTATGGAGAGCTCTATCTCCGTGTAGTCCCTGTCGTCGTCGAGCGGCCTGCCGATCCCGCCGAGCAGCCTGTCCACGGTGCAGAAACCTATATCCTTAGACATGTCAAGAAACATGAAATTTTCTTCGTCATCATCCCCCTGGACGGGGAAGTCCACAACGCTGAGGAGCACCGAGTCCGGCAGCGCGTTGTTGAATTCGTAGTACTTCTGCTCCTCCACCTCGAGGAGCTCCACGAGCGTGTAGGTCTGCAGGGCCCCTGTTATCTGCGAGGAGACTATCCTCGCGTAGTTTTCGTATATGCCGAACAGAAGCTTCAGCTGCTCCCTTGTGAACAGCTTGGGGCTCCTGAAGTCGTATTCCTTTATCTTCTTGCCTTCCGCCATGCCCATCCCGCCGGTCGCGCCGGTCACGCCGGTCGCGGCGGCCGCGGCAGCCGGGGCCTCCCCCTCGGGGGGCGCGGCCGGGGCGTCGTCACGCTTGATAAGGCTGTTGAGCAGGCTGTCTATTTGGCTCTGCGAAAGAATGTCGGCCATGTGCTTCCTCTAGCGGCTGTAAATGCTCCGCTTGAACGCGATAACCTTGGAAATAACGTCCGCAACCGAGTCCTCCACCACGTATCTGTTGGCGTTCACCAGCTTTATCGTGGTGTCCGGCAGCTCCTCCACCGTCTCTATAAGCTCGCAGTTGAGCATGAAGGTCTCTTTTCTGTTTTTGTTGAGCCTGGTAAGTTTTATCATCTGCGCCTCACAGCTTCTTGGGTCCTTTAGCGGCGGCGCTGGCATGGGGGCGGGCCGGCGCGAACACCGGCCTGCCGCCCCCGCGCGCCATTGCCGCGCCTATCAGCGCTTCATGTTTATGAGTTCCTGGAGCATTTCGTCCGAGACCGTGACCATGCGCGTGTTCGCCTGGAAGCCTCTCTGCGTGATGATCATCTCGGTAAACTCCCGCGACAGGTCCACGTTCGACATCTCGAGCGAGCCGGCCCGCGTCGTGCCCGTGCCGCCGCGCCCAGGCACATAGGCCTTGGCTTCGCCGGAGTTGAGGGTCGTGACGAAATAGTTCTCGCCCTCCTGGCTCAGGCCGTTCGTGTTGTCGAAGGTGACGATGGCGAGCTGCCCAAGCTTTTCGGGGACGCTGGTCCCAGGGCCCACCGTGCCGACGGGGAAGTCGTTCAGCTCGCCCGTCCTTAACGCGCCGAATGTCGCGTCGTCCACGCTGAACTTTATGTCGCCCATGTCGAAGGTGCTGGTGCCTGTCGCGCCCGGCGTCCATGTCGCGGCGTTGAAGTCAACCCTGTCGCCGCTCTTGGCGTAGGCGTAGCCCGTCACGGTCATGCTGCTGGCCGAGGAGGCGCCGAGCTGTATGGTCTGCTCGGGCATCGTGGCGTCCGCGCTGATGTTGACCACGCCCGCGACCGGCGTCGGCGGCGGGCCGGCCGTAGGCACGTCCGTGGCTATGGCTATCGTGCCGCCGTTGTCCGCCGTGAACGTTACCGACGCGCCAGGGTCCGCCGTCACTGTGCTAGTGAGCGTTATGGGGTTCCCGCTCGCGTCCGTGGTGGACAGGGTGTAGCTGTACTGGCTGCCTGCGGCGGCGCCGCTGTCGAAGTTGATCTTCAGCGACATCTTGCCGTATACGTCCGGGTCGCCCGTGAAGACCACGCCGGCCGTAGCGGTGGCCGCCGTCGTGCCGGGTATGGTGTACTCGCCGGGCAGGAAGGTCGTGCCCGTGCCCCTGGTCACCGTGAGGACGACTTCGCCTTGGTACAGGGAGTCGGGGTTCACGGCCTGGGTGCCGGACATCCATCCCGTGCTCGGGTTGGGCGTGAAGGTCGGGAGGCCGGGCTTGAGCGCCGTCACCTCGCCGTTCAGGGCGATCTCTATGCCTGTGTACTGGATCGTCGGGTCCAGCTTGATGGGTATGAGATCCTGTATGCTCGCCTTGCCGGTCTCGTCGAGCTGCGGCATCTTGGTCTCCGCGTTGAGCGGCAGGCCCAGCACGATGTTGCCGTTCCTGTCCACGAGGTTGCCGGCGTTGTCGATGTTCAGCACCCCGGCCCTCGTGTACTTCGCGGCGCCGTCCGCGGTCTTGACCGCTATGAAGCCGTCGCCGTTGATGTAGACGTCCATGGGCCTGCTTGTCGTGGCCGCGCCCGCCCTCGTGTGTATGACGTCTATGCTGGCGATCTTCGCGCCGTAGCCGAGCTGCGAGGGGTTCGTGCCCCCCATGTTGGCCGAGGGCGCCGAGGCGACCCTCTGCGCCTGGTAGAAGACGTCCGAAAACGTCGCCCTGTTGGATTTGTAGCCATAGGTGTTGACGTTGGCTATGTTGTTTCCGACCACGTCCATCTTCGTCTGATGGGACTGCAGGCCCGAAACGGCTGAATACATTGATCCTATCATAATCTATATCCTTCTTTTAATATATTCGTTCATGCCGCTGCCCGGCCGTCGCGCCCTGGGCAGCATCGACTGGGATCTCTGGGGATCGGCGCCATACTCGATTTTGCGCCTCCTTCCGTCATTCCGGAAGCGCCGCAGCCTCCTCGCGAGGGAGCCGCCGATCAATCCGATCAGCAGTTCCCAAGAGGTCCAGCTACAGGAACACCGCCCCTTCGATATTGGTGAATATGTTTTCCTTCAACTCGTTTTTGTCCACAACGGTAACAACGACCTTGCTGCCCGCATTGACTATGAACGCGGAATCGTTCATCACTATGAGCGCGTCCCGCACGCCTTTCTGGCTTGCCCGTTCGCACGCGTCGCCAAGCCTGTCAAGATCGCCTTCGCCTATCTCTATGTTCCTCTCCTGGGCGCGCTGTCCCGCGTGCCTGGAGAATGAGACCTGGCGCTCCAACCGGCGATCCAGCAGCTCACGGAATGAGTTTCCGGATTCGTTCGCCCCTTGGGCCCGGCCGCTGTCGGACGGCTTCTGGCCAATCCGTTCGGCCTGTCTGGCGATGCTGTTGTTCAGATTGTATCTGCTGTCGATCGTCTGATCAGACATCGTCATTCACCTTCGTTCTGCGTTCCTTCGCCCGCGGCCGTCTCGCTCAGGGACGTTATCTCGCTGAGCGCGAAGCTCCTGCCGCCTATCTGCGCGTACACCTCGCCATCAACCAGCCTCAGCCCCGTTATGACGCCCAGCACCGATTCTATGGTCCCGTCCGTGCCCGTATGGAGCAGCGAGGCCGTGCGGCCTATCAGCGCCGCGTTCTCCAAAAGCGGCAGCGCGCCGTCCTTAATGGGCTCGGGGCTTACGGTCATCACGTTGCTCAGGGCGTAGGCGCTGCCGTTTATGACCACCTCGGCCGCCCCGTTGTACAGGTTGACGGCCTCGATCAGGCCGTAGTCCGTGCCCATCTGCCCTTCATCGTCCACGAAGGCCACATCCGCGTACTTCCCTATCAGGGAGGTGCTGTAGCTTACGCTGGAAAGCTCCGCCATGTCCATCAGGGCGTTGACCATCGAGAACTGCGCCATCTGGGAGACGAACTGCGAATTGTCCATAGGCGAGAACATGTCCTGGTTCTGCAGCTGCGCGACCATAAGCTGGAAGAAGTCCTCCATGGACAGATCCTGGCTGTTGCTGCTGCTGCTCGCGCTGCTCGTCGCAGTCGCGTTCACTGAGTCTATGAAGCTTATGCCGTCTGTTGCCATTCCGTCCTCCTTCCTGCTATGCCGTAAGGTTCAGGCGGCCCATGTACCTTGCCGCCCCCGGCGTCCAAGACGCGTCCGCGCTGTCGTCCGCCGCAGCCTTGTGCCCGGCGTCCGAGCCGCCGCCTTCACGCCGGCCGCCGCCTGCGTCCTTGCCCGCGAAGCCCATCATGTAGGCCAGGTCGCGTTCAGCCTGCTGCCCGCTGCCCTGCCCTTCCGCCTGGGCCGCGCCCGTCACATGGACGCTTTCGACCTGTACGCCGTGCAGCCCGAGCGCCGCGGCCAGCCTGTCCGTCTGGCTGAGCAGCAGCGCGTGCGTCCTTGCGCTCTCTGCCGCGATGCTGATGACCAGCTTGTCGCCGGACATCCTCATGTTCAGGTCGATCCTGCCGAGCTCCGCAGGCTCCAGCGTCATGGAGAACGACGTTGGGCCCTTGTCCGCGAGGCTGGCGAGGATCTGCCTGCCGATCTGGCTGTAGGGCGCTGTCGGCACGGCGGCAGCCTTCTCGGCCGCAGCCGCCTGCGGTTCCTGGCTTCCCGCCAGGGCCGTCGCGCCGGCGTTTTCGCCGCCTGCCTGCGCGCCTCCGCCCTCAGCGCCCGCCTGTACTGCCGGGGCCGCCGCAACGTCGGCCGCAGCCGCTGTCGCGCTGGGCGCCGCCGATCCGGCTGTCTCCTGGATCTCCGCAGCTACAGGGGCCGCAGCCGCCAAAGCCGCGCCAGGCCTGTCCGTCCCGGCCGAAGACCCAGCCGCCGCAGCCTCGCGCGCGACGCCATGAAGCGCAGTCAGCCCTTCCGGCACGCCCGCGCCCAGCGGCGCCGCAGCCTCCCTGTTGCTGGCGGCGGTCTCTGCCGCCGACGCGTTCAGCGAAGCCTCGGCCGCGATCCCCGCGCTTATGCCGCCGTTCCCCGAAAGCGCCGCGATCAGGGCTTCCGTCGGCAGGCTTCCCGCCAGGGCCGCATCGCCTGCTGCATCCGCCTCGGCAGCCGGGGCCGCTTCGTCCTCCGAAGCCTCGGCCTCCGCCGGATGCGCCATCGCGCCGCCGAGCAGGAACTGAAGGATCAGCCCCATGTCGCCGCCCGCCGCCTGCCCGCCGCCCGCCAGGGCCGCATCGCCTGCCGCGCTTTCCGCGCCGCCGCCGAGCTTGGCCGCGATCGCAGCGTTCACGAGGCTCTGGAAGGCCCCGTCCGGGGCCGCGCCCACAGCCGTCTGCGCCTTCGCGGCCTCGGCCGGCCTAGCCGTCGCGTTCGCGCTGTTCGCAATCACTATTTCTGCCATTGTTTTCACCTCCTTTCCCAGGCATGTTTTTTTCCGCCTGAGGCGCGAATCGAAAACCGCCGTTCGGCTGTGCGCGTCGCGCGCGCCCGCCTCCCTGTTTCGGTTCACGCCTCATCCGAAAAAAACCTCCGCCCGCGGCGCCCGGCCGCGCGTCATCCCAAGGCGAAGCCCTCCGTCCTCATTGCCCTCGCCGTGTTCACGAACTCGTCGATCTGATGCTCGCTCTCCTTTATTTCCTCCTTCCTCCACGCCGCCAGCCTGGAGTCCTTCATCAGCTCCAGGGTCTTGGTCTCCAGCCTCAGCCCCCGGATGACCTCTATCTGCGCCTCTATCCTCACGGCCAGCGCCTCCGCCTCCCTGCGGCACGAGGCTATCTCGTCCTTCAGGAAGCCGTCGTAGCGGGAATGCAGCTGGCAGGCTGCGGGCGTCACCGCCCCGGCGGCCTGCTTCTCGCGGAGCTCGCGCCCGCAGCGCAGGCGGTCCTCCGCCAGGGCGTCCATCCTGGCGTTCACGCGCCTCAGCGAGTCGTTCAGGGCGGCCAGCTTAAGCATCTCGCTCTCCAGCAGCTGGTCCTTGTAGCTCAGCAGTTTGTCCAGCTTGAAGCTGAATTTTTTCAAGCTATGGCCTCTTTCATCATCTCAACGCTGTCCGCGTATTCGATCTTCTCGTCCACCTTCTGGCGCAGAAAGGCGTCTATCCCGCCGTTCTTCTTTATGGCCTCGTCGAGCGCGGGGTTTGTCCCGCTCTTGTAGGCGCCTATGCTCACGAGGTCGTAGTTGGCGTCGTATACGGCCATCAGGCTGCGCATGGCGCCGGCCGCGTCCATCTGCTCGCGCGGCACTATGTCGTTCATGAGCCTGCTTATGCTGCCGAGCACGTCTATGGCCGGGTAATGGTTCCGCATGGCAATGGACCTCGACAGTATTATGTGCCCGTCTATTATGCCTCTGACGGTGTCCGAGACCGGCTCGTTCACGTCGTCGCCCTCCACAAGCACGGTGTATATGCCCGTTATCGAGCCGTTTTCAAAGTTGCCCGTCCTTTCGAGCAGCTTGGGCATCATCGAGTATATGGACGGCGTATAGCCCCTTGCCACAGGCGGCTCGCCCGTTGCAAGCCCTATCTCCCTCTGCGCCATCGCGAACCTCGTCAGCGAGTCCATCATCAAAAGGACGTCCCTGCCCTGATCCTTGAAGTATTCGGCTATCGCCGTCGCCGTCTGGGCGCACCTGAGCCGCTGCATGGGCGGCTGGTCGGAGGTCGCCACGACCAGGGCCGTGCGGGCCAGCCCTTCCTCGCCGAGATCCCTTTCGAGGAACTCGCGGACCTCCCTGCCCCTTTCGCCCACGAGCCCGATGACGTTGATGTCCGCCTTCACGTTGCGGGCGATCATGCCGAGCAGGGTGCTCTTGCCGACGCCGCTCCCGGAGAATATCCCCATCCTCTGGCCCTTGCCTATGGTCATAAGCCCGTCCACCGCCTTGATGCCGAATTCCAGCACCTCATGTATGCGGGGGCGCGACAGGGGGTTGGAGCCGCCGCTCTGTATCTCGTATTCCTCCTCGTGCTCTATGGGAGGGCCGCCGTCTATGGGCTGGCCCATGGCGTTCACGACCCTGCCTATAAGCCCGTCCGAGACGCCTATCCTCATGGATGAGTGGGTGCTTTCGACCAGGTCTCCCCCGCTGATGCCCTCGGGCTCCTCGTAGGGCATGAGCAGGACCTTGCTGCCGCGAAAACCCACGACCTCTGCGGCGATATGGCTGCTAAAGTCGCGGCCGCCGTATATCCTGCAAAGATCGCCCACCTTGCATTCGGGGCCGTTGGACTCTATCATCATGCCTATGACCTTGTCTATCCTGCCGAACTGCCTGCCCGTCTCGGCGCCCCGTATGAGCCTCAGGTATCTGCCGACTTCCATCACAGGCCCTCTGTCAGGCTGCCCTTCAGCGATTCAAGCTGCGTAGCTATGCCCATGTCCACTATCCCCGTCTCCGTCTCGACCATTATTATGTCCGGCTCGCTCACCATCACCGTCTTGAGCCCCTTGGCAAAGCGGCGTATCTTCTTCGCTATGTTCTTGTCAAGCCGGAACTCCAGGCTGTTCTGGAACTCCGACAGATAGAGCTTCAGCGGGCCTTCGCTCTCCGCCAGGGCCTCCTCGAGCATGCGGGAGACGGCGCCTGCGTCCACCCGGCACTGCTGCCGCATGATCTTGTTGGCGGCCTCCAGCGCGATGAATATCAGATCGCGCTCCTCCCTTTCGAGCGCGGCCTCGCGCTCGCGGCGCAGGCACTCGACCAAGGCTATGAGCTCGGCGATATGCCCTGCGGCCGCCGTCTCGACCCTGTCCCTGCCCTCGGCCTCGCCCCTGGCGAGCCCTTCCGCGTAGCCGGCGCGCTCCGCCTTGGCCTTGATCCCCTCGGCCTCGGCCCTGGCCCCGGACAGCAGCTCCTGGGCCTCCCGCTCGGCGGCCGTGTGCAGATCCTCCGCCTCGTGCCGCGCGTCGTCAAGCAGGCTGCCTGCGGCTTCCGCGCCGGCGGCGGAAGGCTGCCTCTCGCCGCCTTTCGGCCTGGCGGCGGGCCTTGCCTTTGGGGGCAGGTCGTACTGGAGCTCCCTTTTAACGACTTTTAGCCTGTACAATGTTGCCTCTCACCTACTTGCCAATCTGTTGCCAGTGCAGTATCCTGCGCCACCCACTTAAATCGAGACTGCTCACACGCCGCGCCAGTCAGACGATCATGTCGTCCTTTCCGCCCTTGCTTATCACAATCTCGCCCTCCTCCTCCAGCCGCCGTATGATGGCCACGACCTTCTGTTGGGCCTCGTCCACGTCTCGCATCCTGATGTTGTGCAGATACTCGATCTCGCTCTCGACGGTCTCGCGCATGCGCTGCGACATGTTCTCGAATATGACGCGCGCGACGTCCTGGTTGGAGCCTTTGAGCGCGACGGCCATCTCCTTCGTCTCGACCTCGCGCAGGAAGCGCTGTATCGCCATGCCGTCGAGGGATATGATGTCCTCGAAGACAAACATCCGCTTTCTTATCTCGTCCGCGAGCTTCGCGTCGGTCTTGCTCAGCTCGTCGAATATGTATTTCTCCGTCGCCCTGTCCACGCTGTTCATTATCTCGGCTATGTAGTTTATGCCGCCGACCTCCAGGAGATCGACGGAGACGACGGACTCGAACTTCTTTTCGAGAATGGCCTCGACCTGGCGTATGATCTCGGGCGAGGTCTTGTCCATGCGGGCTATGCGCTCCACCACCTCGACGCGTATGGTCTTGGGCAGCTCCGCGATTATGGCCGAGGCCTGGTCCGCCCTGGCGTAGGAGAGTATGAGCGCTATCGTCTGCGGGTGCTCGCCCACTATCATGTTCATGAGGTTCTTGTAGTCGGCCTTGCGTATGAACTCGAAGGCCTTGGTCTTCAGCGCCTTCGTCACCCTTTCGAGCAGCAGCGCGCCCTGCTGCGAGCCGAAAGCCTTCTCCAGCACGTTCTTCGCGTACAGCACGCCGCCCTCGAGATAGACCTTCTGCGCTATGCAGAGCTGGTAGAACTCGTCGAGCACGGCAGCCGCGTCCTCGGGCGAAACGGCGTCCTGGCGGGCGATTTCATAGGTGATCTTCTCTATGTCCTCCTCCTGCATGTACTTGTAGACGCCTGCCGCCGCGTCGCTGCCAAGCGCGATTATCACCTGGGCCGCCTTCTGTTTTGAGCTTATGTTGCCCGCCATCTCCTACTCAGCCTCCGCCTTAAGCAGCGATTTTATCATCTGGGCCGTAAGGTCCGGGTTCGCCTTCGCGAATTCCTGTATCTCCTCCCGCCGCCTGTCCTTGACTGGCGTTATAGGGCCGATCTCGATGTCCGTGCCCGAAGGCATGATGGGCATCCCCTCCTCGTCGTACTCTATGAGCGGCTCGGCTGCCGCCGCCGCTGCGGCTGCCGCCGCTGCGGCCTCCTCGGCGGCCTTCCTCTTTCTCCTCCTCATGATGATGAGCAGGGCTATGACGGCGGCCAGCACCGCCGCCAGGGCTATCGCGCCTATGAGCACGTAGATGTTGCTGAACAGGCCGCCGGGCTCCTCGCCGGCGGGCTCATCTTCGGGCTCGTCGCTGAAGAACACGAAGTTCTGCACGACGACGCTCTCCTGGGCGACGCCGGCCGCCGAGGACGCGAGGCTTATTATCTTGGCCTCCTCCCCCGGCAGGAAGGCGTCCTTGTCTATGGCTATGGCTATGGACACGTTCTCGACCCTGGGGCTGTCGGCGACGGTCTGGGTCCGCACGCTGCTGACGCTGTACTCCGTGCTCTCGCTGGACCCGCTGGACTGCGACGAGCTCTCGGCGCCGCCGGTCGGATAGGTGGGCACCTCCGAGTTGGTGGGGGTGCCGGGCACGCCCCCGTCGCCGGACGTGGACTGGTAGCTTTCCTCGGAACGGCTTTCCGCGTTTATGACGCCGCTGTTCTCGCCGTCGGGCGAGGGTATGAAGCTCTCCTCCTCCCGGACGGACGCGTCCGTGTTCAGCGTGACCGCGGCCTCCACCCTGATCTGCTCCGGCCTGTACGGGCCCGTCAGCACGGCTATCACCTTGCGGCGCAGATCGTTCTCGAACTGCGCCCTTAGCGCCAGGCCCTGCTCGCCTATCGTCGTGCCCGACGAGCCGGCCACGAGGTCGTTGCCCTGCCCGTCCAGTATGCCTATGTTCTCGACGCTGAGCCCCAGCACGGACTTAGCGACAAGCGTCTGTATGCCGGCCACCTGCCTGCTTGTCAGGCTGTTGCCCGGCTTCATGTGTATTATGAGCGAGGCCGTCGGCGGATCCGTGTCCTGGAGATAGAACACGTTCTCCTGCGGGATCGTTATATTGACCACCGCGTCGCTGACGCCCTCGAGGGTCTCTATGCCGGCCTCTATCCGCGCCCGCAGGTTCCTCTGTTCGGACTGCTTGCGCTGGTAGTCGGTGGTCAGGACGCCGCTCGTGTCCTCGTAGTAGTTCAGCCCGTCCCTCGGGTAGCCCGCCGTCGCGAGCTGCATCCTTATGCTGTACTGCTGGCTCGCCGGCACCATTATCCTGCCGCTGGGATCCCACTGGACCTCCACGCCCATGCCCGAAAGCTGGGCGACTATCTCGGTGGTCTCGCCCTGGGGCAGCTCGTCGAATATGACGACGTACTCCTCCGGCGAATTCAGGACGAGGCTGAGAGCCAGCGCTATCAGTATGACGGCGATGACGACGGCGATCAGTATTCTTTTGGCAGCCTTGCTCAAATTGCCCCAAAACTGGCGCAGCGGTCCAAGTGCCTTGGTCAGTTGTTCGCCCATGTTTTAATTTATACCATACCGTAAAGGCCCGTCAAATCGGATCCTGCGGAGGCCGTCAAACCTGATCGCGCCGTTCAGAGGCTCCAACAACAAAAACGCCCAGACAGGCGCGGCGATCCCGTCCGGTCCGGCCTCCCGAGGCGGCTCAGGCCCGAGGCGCACAGGGAGAGCGCGCCCCCGGCGAGATCGCGGCCAAGGGTTCCGAAACGGGCAAAAACGACGCGCCTGCCGAGTGCCGGCAGTCAGATGCTTATGCGCATCACCTCGGAATAGGCATCTAGCACCTTGTTTCTTATCTGGACCATCGTGGAGAGCGTCAGCTCCGCCTTGGCCGCGTTTATCATGGCGGTGTGCGGGTCGTCAAGCTCGCCTATGGACAGCTTGTAGGCGTCCATGTCGGAGATCGCCTCCGTCTCCTCCACGTCGTTTATCAGCCCTTCCAGCGCCTGCCGGAATTCCGATTTGTAGGGGGCGGCGCCCGTCGCCGCCGCTTCCTCTGCCAGGCCCATCTCGGAGAGCTGGGCGTTTATCCTGCCGAGGTCTATGCTGGAATGCATCGGGACTATGAACATTTCGCAAATCTCCTTTCGCTCGCCCCGCCAAAGGCATGGGAAAAGCCGCGCGGCTTTATCTTCCGATCTGCAGCGCGGTGTTTATCAGCGATTTTGTCGCGTTGAACGTCGTAACGTTGGCCGTGTACGCCCTCGTCGCGGCCAGCATGTCTATCATTTCCTGCGTCCGGTTGACGTTGGGCATGAGCACGTAGCCGTCTTCGTTTGCGTCGGGGTGCGTGGGGTCGTAGACAGGCACGAAATCGGATGTGTCCTCGATTATGCGGGCCACCTTGACGCCGCCCGAGTTCACCGTCCAATCCTTGTCCATGAGGCCCGAGGGGCTGTAGCCGAGCCCGGATGACGCCTGCATGAGGGCCTTTTTGAAGCCGCCCTCGTCTATGCTCTGGAGGACGGTGAGCCGCCTGCGGTACGGGCCGCCCGCCTGCGTCCGCGTCACGTCCGAATTCGCGATGTTCTGCGCATAGATATCCATGCGCAGCTTCTGGGCCGTCAGCCCCGAGCCCGAGATGTTAAGCGCGTTGAGAAAATTCATCGCAGCCGCTACCTCCCCTCTCTGATTGCGTAGCGCAACCGGGAAAAGGTATCGGTTATCTGCCTTGCCAGATAGCTGTACTGGAGCTGGAACTTGGCCATCTCGATGTTTTCGAGCTCCAGATTCACGTTGCTCGCGTCGGCGCGTTCCGAAAACGTGTTGTCCTGGAACACCTCGATATCCGAGTTTTTGACGGTTTCCAGGCCCTGCGGGTCAAGCCCGCCCACGCTCATGTCCAGCGCCGCGCGCTCGGACGCCCGCTTAAGCGCGTCCTCGAAGCTCACCTTGACCGCCTTGTAGCCGGGCGTCTCATGGTTCGCGATGTTAGCCGAAACTGACTTCCCTCTCTGCCATGTCCCGTCCATGGCCCGCTGCATGACAGCGGTGGCCAGCGAATCACCTATCATAATTTCTCTCTCCCGTCAATTCCTGCGCGGACGCAAGGGCAGCGGAACAGGAGCCTTCGCCCCCGCCTGAACGCGCAAAACGCTTCCGCCAGCCGCGCCGCAGCGCGGGCCCCTGGCGCCTCTGCCGACAGCCATACGTCCGCCCGCGGCAGACAGCCACGCGCGACGCACGGGCCGCCCCGCCTCGATCATGCCGCCCGTCTTCAAAATCAAGCCGCCGCTCCAACAGAACGGCCAAACCGTTCACGGCGGTAACCAGGCAGCCGCCGATCAGGCCCCTAGAGCGGAACCTCGCGGCGAACAATGGCAACCTCATGGAGATTTTTCAATTGTTTCATCTATTTTAACATACAAACTCCCATTGCACAACTAGTTTTTTGAACAGGCGCAAGAATCAAAAATTGCAATATTGGGCATTACGGGATTTTAGGCCGGATATTGGTTCCGAAGCGCGCCGAACGGGCGCAAAGAGCAGGGGGGCCTGAAGGCATGGCGAAGCGCCATGGCAGGGGCCGACGCGAGGAAGACCGGCATTTTGCGGGGTTTTAGGCCGCGCACGGCGCCGAATGGACGGGAATGGGGCGGACGCAGGACGGGCTTAGGCGCCGTCCCGCTGGCCCGCGCGTATGTGCGCGGCGACCTTCTTGTCCTCCCGCTTGATGTGGTTGACGAGCCAGCCGCCGATGTTGGAATTCGCCTTGCCCACCAGCGCGACGGTCGGGCCCTCCGCCTTGAGCTGCCGCCCCAGATCGGCGACGACAGCCTTGAAGGCGTCGTGGAGCTTCTTGTGGTTCGCGTAGTCCGGGTAGCGGGACTGGCGCTGCAGCCCCTCCTCGTCCGAAAAATGCTTTGCCGTATAGCCCTCGAGGAAATCTATCGTCTCGCCCAGCGCGCCGCGCCCCTTACCGCTCGCGCAGGCCTCCATCAGCTCCGCGATCGTCTGGACCAGCTGTTTGTGCTGCGAATCGATCAGCTGGTTCCCCGTCTCAAGCTCGGGGCTCCACTCGTAGTTTCTCCCCGGCGAATGCCCTGCCGCAGGCAGCTGCGGGGCAGGCGGGGCCGCAGCCTCGCGCGGGAGCCTTGGGACGCTTGAAAGCGGCCTCCTTTGGCCGCTCGGGAGCGAGGCCGGGGCAGGCCCGCCGAAGCTCTCCCTGAGCGAGAACCTGGCGATAAGGCTGCCGAGCATCGCGGACTGGCCGCTGAGCTCCTCGGAGGCCGCCGCGCTCTCCTCCGCCGTGGCGGTGTTCTGGTGGATGATCTGCGATATCTGCTCGACGCTGATGTTGATCTGCGCTATCGCCTCGGACTGGCGGCCCGCGCCGGAGGCTATCTCGTCGATGAGCCTGCCCGACGTGACGACGCCGTTCACGATCTCCTCCAGCGATTCGCTCGTCATGTTGGCGATCTCGACGCCCAGCTCGGCCTTGCGGACGGAGTCCTCGATGAGGGCTTCCGTGTTCTTCGCGGCCTCAGCGCTCTTTGCGGCGAGGTTGCGGACCTCCTCGGCGACCACGGCGAAGCCCTTGCCGTACTGGCCCGCGCGCGCGGCCTCGACGGCGGCGTTGAGGGCGAGGATGTTCGTCTGGAAGGCGATGTCGTCGATGATCCTTATGACGCTGTTGATGCTGCGCGACGCCTCGCTGATCTCGCGCACCGCGTTCATCATGGAGCTCATCTGGCTGGAACCCTGCTCGGCCTTGGCCTTGATGCTGCCCGCAAGCTCCGCGAGATTCCCGGCCGAGCCGGCCGCGGCCTCGATGGAGCCGGTCATGTCCGCGATGGCGCCGGAAAGCCGCTCTATCGACTCGGCCTGCTCGGCGGCCCCCTGCGCGAGGCTCTGCGAGCCGTCCGCTATCTGCTGCGAGCCGTCGGACACCTGGCCGGCGGAAAGGCTGATATCCTTGAATATGTCGTTGAAGTTGTCCACCATGGAGCGCAGCGCGATGCCTATCGTGTCGCTTTGGCCCAGAGTCCCCACATCGACGCCCAGATTCCGGCCGGCCACGGCCTGGAGCGCCTGGTCATAGCGGGCCAGCTGCTCCAGCATCTTCGCCAGGGCCGATACGGACTGCCCTATCTCGTCCTTCAGCGCCATCGCGGCCCTTATATTCGCCCATTCCCCGTCCGTGAGCCTCAGATTCCCCGTCTCGCCGACCTGTTTCAGGATGCCCATCATCATGTTCAGCGGGCGGGCCGCCCTGCCCGCCGCCATGCTGACCGCCAGAATCACGGCCAGCCCGACGACCACGAACGCGGCGCACACGATCGCCAGCAGCCTGACGTGCTCGGCGCTCCAGCCCCCCGTCGCCGCAGGCGCGCCTAGGGAGGGCCTCAGATAGAAAAACAGGACCAGAATGATCGCAAGGGCGCCCACAAGGAAGCAGACGCCGGCGGCGGCCGTAATCTTGGCCCTTACGCCATACCCACTATTGCCCATGACATATCTCCTTGATTCGTCGCTGATCGCCCGCTCTAGCCGTTACTGACCCCATGGCGCCGCTTCGCGCCGCCACAAACAATTGCTGAAGATGTCTCAGTGTCCGGCGCGATCGCTTGTATGGGTCAGTAAATTTAAGCGCCCTCCGGGCAGTGCGAAAAAGTATTTTCACACTT
>JAISXZ010000181.1 GCA_031270275.1 Eubacteriales Family XIII. Incertae Sedis bacterium
CACGACGAACAACCGCATGGAGATGACGGCCCTGCTCGCGGCGCTGCGGGCGCTGAAAAAGGAGGGCCAGCTCGTCCGGGTGTTCTCCGACAGCGCCTACCTTACGGAGTGCTTCCGCAAGGAATGGCATGTCGTCTGGCGGCGGAACGGCTGGCTGAACAGCCATAGGGAGCCGGTGGAGAACCGGGATCTGTGGGAGGCCCTTCTCGGGTTCCTGGACAGGCACAGCCTGCGCTTCTACCGCGTAAAGGGCCATGTCTCGCTCAAGGGCGGCGAGGACAGGCTGAGGCCGGCCTACGAAAAATTCAGGGAATGGAACGGCGACGGTTTTGGCTTCGACGACTTCCTGTACGTGACCGAGATGAACATCCGCGCCGACGCGCTCGCGAACAGGGGCATAGCGGAGCTGCGCGCGGGCTCCGAATAGCGGCCTGGGCGGGGGCTGCGCGTGCGCCGAACGGCGGCCTAGGCAGGGCTGCGCGCTGGGCTCCGAACAGCGGCCTGGGCTAAGCTGCGCACGGGCTTCGGGCGGCCTATAGCTTATAGTCTATAGCCTATATCCTACAGGACGTCGGCTATCATTATCGCCCTGTCGTCCTTGGCCTTCGCGTCCGAGAACTCCGTCGCCGCGCTCACGATCCCGCGCGCCAGGGCCCTGCCGTCGAGCCCCAGGTTCTTCCGCAGCATGTCCTTTATGCCCTCGGCGCCGAAGGCCTTGCGCTCCGCCCTGCTGTATTCCTCCACTATGCCGTCCGTGTAGAGGACGAGCCTTTCGCCCTTGCCGAGCCGCGTTACGGTCTCCCGCGTCCCCTCGCGCGCCCCGAGCTTGCTTACCGGCAGGCCGTGGGCCGTTATTTCCTCTATCTCCCCGTTTTTCCGGACTATTAGCGGATAGCAGTTATGCCCTGCGTTGACGACGGAAAGCTCGCGCCGCGCCCTGTTGTAGCAGCAGAGCAGGATGCTGAAATACATCTCGGGGTCTATGTCGAGGTCGCCGTAGCCGGCCATGATGGAGTCCATCAGCACGGACATGCCCTTGGCGGCCTCGCGCAGCCGGCCCCTTACCACGGCCCGCAGGAACATGGTCAGCATGGACGCGTGCACGCCATGCCCCGAGACGTCGGCTATGTACATCAGCACGCTGTCCTTGCCGACCTTTATTATGTCGAAAAGGTCGCCGCCCAGCACCTCGGCCGGCAGATAGAGCGTGCTCAGGCGCAGCGCGTTCCAGTACACGCCGTCGCTCGGCAGCATGCTGTGCTGTATGTGCCGCGCCAGGTTCAGCTCCGAAGTCAGCTTCTTGTAGTGGTCCAGAAGCTCCAGCTCCATCTGCTTCTGCTCTGTTATGTCGCAGAATATCTCTATGGAGAACCTCTCGCCTGTCCCTATGGTCACGGGGGAGGAGAACAGCTTGAAGCACCTTCCCCCCGACATGACGTCCTTGTTTTCCGTCATGCCGCTGCCGAGGGCGCGCGAGGAAACGCAGTTCTCGCAGTTTTCGGGCCGCATGAACAGCTCGTAGCAGGGGCGGCCCGTCGTGTCGCCGAACCGCTCGCGCATGTTCCTGTTCATGTAGACGACGTTCCGCCCGGCATCCAGTATCCTGACCAGGTACTGCGTGCTCTCTACCATCTCCCGCAGCAGCAGGATTTCCCTGAGATCGTCCTCGCCGCCCGCGCTCGGCGGAAGCCCCGCAGCGCCGCCCGCGCTTGGCGTAAGCCCCGCAGCGCCGCCCGTGCCTGCCTCATATCCCATATCGCTCTCCGTTCCCGCAATGGCTTTACTCCTACAGTATATCACGTTTGTGCAAAAAAAGCTTGGGATTTATCGCGGCGCGGGCGGCGGCGATTGACAATCCTTGCCTGTGAGTGTATCATAATAGGCGGAAGGGGCGCTTTGCCCCCTGTCTGGCCCCGTTTCGCCGGCATAGCCCGCCGGCATGGCCCGCCATCGGGGGGCGCGGGCCGCTTTGGCCGGATCTTTAGCGGCAGCCGGGCGGCTGCAATGGAGGCGCTTATGAGGGTTTTTTCGGGCGTACAGCCCACTGGCAACATACACATCGGAAATTATCTCGGGGCCCTGCGGCAGTTCGTCGATCTCCAGGAGGGCAACGAGTGCATATACTGCATAGTCGATATGCACGCCATAACGACGCCCAAGGATCCGGCCCAGCTTCGCTCGGACACCCTAGACGTCGCCGCGCTCTACCTGGCGATAGGCCTGGACCCCGCCAGAAGCATCGTGTTCGCGCAGTCGGACGTCCCAGGGCACGCGGAGCTCGCCTGGACGCTCATGTGCTGCGCCTACACCGGGGAGCTTTCCCGCATGACCCAGTTCAAGGAAAAGAGCAGGGGGCATGAATCGGCGCCCGCCGGGCTTTTCACCTACCCTATACTGATGGCGGCCGACATACTGCTCTACGACTCCGAGCTGGTGCCGGTGGGCAGCGACCAGAAGCAGCACATAGAGCTCTGCCGCGACATAGCGATACGCGTCAACAACAGGCTCGGCGATGTCTTCGTCGTGCCCGAGGGCCGCTTCCTGAAGGAGGGCGCGCGGATAATGTCCCTGGACGACCCCGCGGCGAAGATGAGCAAGAGCGCCGAAAACCCCCTGTCGCGCATATCGCTTCTGGACGACGAGGCGAAGATACGGAAGTCCATAATGCGCGCCACGACGGATTCCGAGGGCAGCGTGCGCTTCGATCCCGAAAACAAGCCGGGCATCAGCAACCTTCTTAATATATACAGCGCCTTCTCCTGCCTCCCCGTGCCCGAGATCGAGAAAAAGTACGAGGGCGCGGGCTACGGCGCGTTCAAGTCGGAGCTTGCGTCCGTGGCCGCGGGCGCCCTCGCGCCCATAAAGGAGCGCTACACGGAGATAAGGCATTCGGCCAGGCTGGCCGCCGCCCTGAGGGAGGGCGCGGAGCGGGCGCGGGCGATATCCGGGCGCACGATGGCGCGGGTAAAGGAGAGCTTCGGACTGGGCCTCGGCGCCGGCGGGGGCTGAGGCCCGGCGGCGTGGAAAGCCTCGGCGCCTATGTGCATATCCCGTTCTGCCTCAAAAAATGCGCCTACTGCGACTTCCTGTCCTTCAGCGGCCTGGGCGAGGAAGCGCAGGCGGCCTACGCAAAGGCCCTGCTGAGGGAGATAGAGGGCGCGGCGGCCCTCTACGCGGGGCGCTTCTCCCTCGACAGCGTGTTCTTCGGCGGCGGCACGCCCTCGTTCCCCCCGGCATCCATGGTGACGGACGCTATCGCGGCGCTCAGGGCATCGTTCAGCTTCGCCCGTGACGCCGAGATAACGGTCGAGGCCAATCCCGGCACGCTGGACGAGGGCAAGCTCGACGCCTATCTCCGCGCCGGGGCCAACAGGCTGAGCATAGGCGCGCAGTCCATGGACGGGGCGATGCTGCGCAGGCTGGGGCGGGCGCACGGCAGGGACGACACGGCCAGGGCCTACGCGATGGCGCGGCGCGCCGGGTTCGGGAACATCAGCCTGGACATGATCTTCGCCATACCGGGCCAGAGCGCGCGGATCTGGGAGGAGAGCCTGTCGGAGGCCATCGCGCTCGGCCCCGAGCATATGTCGTTCTACGCCATGCAGATCGAGAAGGGCACGCCGCTCTGGCGGGAATGCCAAGGCGGGAGGCTCCAGCCCGTGGACGACGAGACGGACAGGCAGATGTACCACGCCGCCGTGGCCATGCTCGAAGGAAGCGGCCTTCGCCGCTACGAGATATCCAACGCCGCGAGGGAGGGGCGGCGCTGCCGCCACAACCTCCGCTACTGGTCCATGGGCGACTACCTCGGCCTGGGCCTGGGCGCCCATTCGTTCATCGACGGCGTCCGCATGGGCAACAGGCGGAGCATGGCGGCCTACGCGCGCGCGGGGGCGGAGGGGGGCTTTCGGGCCTGGAGCCGCGCGAACACGGAGAGGGACAGCATCTCCGAGTTCATCTTCCTCGGGATGCGCAGGGCCGACGGCATAAGCGCGGAGGCGTTCCGGGGGCGCTTCGGGCACGATTTCCTCGACATGTTCGGCAGGGAGGCCAAGAAGCTCGCGGAGGCGGGGCTGATCGAGCTCGTCGTCGGCGGCGAGGGCGGGGCCGGCGGCGGCGGGGCCGGCGGCGCGGGCGAAACCGGCGGCGAGGGCGGGGCCGGCGGCGGCCTGTCGATACGCCTTACGGACAGGGGCTTCGATTTCGCGGACGCCGTGTTCGTGGAGTTCGTGGAGGGCTGACGCGACCGCGCGGGGCCTTCCCCTTTGGCACGGTCGCTTGTGGCGCCCGCAGGGGCGCGTGGAGGCAGCGGATGAAACACTTTTTCCTGTATTCCATCCAGGGCAGGATCATCGCCATACTTCTGTTTTTCATGACATTGTCGCTCTGCGTGTCCTGCTTCACGGTCTTCTACTCGTCACAGACCATAATGACGCAGGAAAAAGGGGAAAAGCTCATGGCCTTCGCCGCCTTTCTCGACGTTGACCTCGGGGATCGCGACTACGACAGCATACTTGCGGCTCGGGGCGCGCAGGACGCCTCGCGCGAGGAGAAGATCGCGGTGCTGAACGACGAGCTTCGGGGGATCACCGACGAGGTGGCCGCCGCCTATCCGGGCCTGGGTGTCGGCTTCTATTCCCGCGACCTCGACGCCATACTCACCTACGGCCCCTCCTCGGAGTTTCAGGGCACCGTCGGCACGCCCATAGCCGAAGACCATCCTGGGCGCGTCGTCATGGCGACGAACGAGGCCGCCGTAAGGAAGGGCAGCATGGTGCGCGGCGACATCATGAACGCCATGCATCCCGTCGAGCGGAACGGCAGGGTCATAGGCTACATATGGGCCAACGAGCTGACCACGGAGATAGAGAAGCAGTTCCAGAACATCACCAGCGGCGTGCTGGCGCTGACCTGCGCGGCCTACGTCATCTCCGTCATCGCGGCGATAGCCCTGTTCCGGCGGACGATGCGCGACATAGGCCAGATAGTCCGCGGCGTCCGAGGGATGCGCACAGACCTGACAAAGCCCATAGAGAGGACGGGGGGCGACCTGGGCGAGGTCGTGGACAGCATAAACGCGATGGCGGCGGACATACTGAAGGCCGGCGAGGAGCGCAAGGCCCTCATCCTGGCCGAGGCGGCCAACCAGGCGCAGAAGGACTTCCTCGCCCGCATGAGCCACGAGATAAGGACGCCCATGAACGGCGTCATCGGCATGACTATGCTCGCGAAGAACGCGTCCTCCGAGGAGCGCCGCCTGGAATACATAGACAAGATACATCTGTCGGCCTCGCTGCTTTTGGGCATCATCAACGACATCCTCGATTTCTCCAAGATCGAGGCGGGCAGGATGGACATCGAGGACGCGCCTTTCAGCATCGGGGACATCGTCGAAAACGTCCGCGACCTCATACAGCCGAGGGTGGACGAAAAGGGCCTGGCCCTCGACATCGCGGTGGACGGATCCGTGCCGGCCATGCTGCGCGGGGACGGGCTGAGGCTTTCGCAGATACTGCTGAACCTCATGGGCAACGCCGTGAAGTTCACGATGCGGGGCTCGATAGGGCTGGATATGCGGGCGGAGCCGCTGCCCGACGGGATGCTGCGCCTGTGCTGCGCGGTCAGCGACACGGGCATCGGCATGGACCGCGATCAGCTCGAGAACGTGCTGAAGCCCTTTACGCAGGCGGACAGCTCCACGGCGCGCAAGTTCGGCGGCACCGGCCTAGGGCTGTCCATAAGCAAGGCGCTCGTGGAGCTTATGGGCGGCGAGATGGAGGTGAGCAGCGAGCCGGGCGAGGGCAGCGAATTCTCCTTCTCCGTTATACTGGGGCGCCACGAAGGGGAGGCCTCGGCGGAGGGCGCCCCGGACGGCGAGGCGGCGGCGCTGCGCTACGACGGGCGCAGGCTGCTCGTCGTGGAGGACAACGAGATCAACCAGGTGATAGCGGAGACCCTGCTGTCGGAGATGGGCTTTGAGGTGGATCTCGCGGAGAACGGCCAGAAGGCGATAGAGTCCTTCCAAAGCGGCGGCTACGATCTGATATTCATGGACATCCGCATGCCCGTCATGGACGGCATCGAGGCCACGGAGAACATACGCCGGCTCGAGTCCGAGGGGGCCGGGGGCGGGGGGCGCGTGCCCATCATAGCCATGACGGCCAACGCCATGCGCGAGGATCGGGAGCTGAGCGACGCGGCGGGCATGGACGGCCACATATCCAAGCCCATAAGCCTGGCGGAGCTGCGGTCCGAGCTGCACAGGTTCCTCGGCGGGGACTAGCGGCGCGGGACGGGTTTTCCGCGCCTGGGCAGGGGGGAGGCACGGCAGCGGGATATTGCGCCCGCGCCTGACCCGACGAAAGGGAGGCGAGAATGAGCATCAAGATGAAGGTCCTTATTCCCATGATCGTCCTTACCGTCGTTGTGGCGGCGGCGATCCTTGTTTCCAACATCTTCGAATTCGCCGGCTATGTCGATGCGGTGACGCAGGAAAGGCTCGACTCGGCGTCGGACGTGGCGATGTGGGAGATCGAAAACCTTAAATCCTCGGCCCATGCGGAGTCCCTGTACGTCGCCGGCGACGCCAGCATAGTCGCGGCCATCGCAGACGGGGACCGCGCCGCGCTGGTCGCCCGCGCCAAGACCCTGCAGGACGAGTCCGGCGCCGAGTTCTGCACCGTCACGGACGCGAAAGGGAACGTGCTGGCGCGATCCCACGAGCCAGACAACTTCGGGGACAGCATCGCGGCCCAGGCCAACATAGCGTCGGCCCTGTCGGGAAAGGGCCTGACCGCCGTGGAGCACGGCTCGGCCGTGCGCCTGTCGATCCGCTCGGGGACGCCGGTCTATGACGGCTCGGGGCGGATCATAGGCGCCGCGTCCCTCGGCTACCGCCTGGACACGGAGGGCTTCGTGGATTCGCTGAAGACGCTCCTGCGCTGCGAAACGACGATTTTTCTGGAGGATGAGCGCATTTCGACCACCGTGCTGCAGGCGGACGGGACCCGCGCGATAGGGACGAAGGCGACGCAGGAAGTGAGCGAGACGGTGCTGGCCGGCAATGCCTACAGCGGCAAGGCCCAGGTGCTGGGCAAGGACGCCTTCGCGAAATACGTCCCCATAAACGGCCCCGACGGCGACGCGCTGGGCATGCTGTTCGTGGGCTACTACATGAGCGAAAAGAATGACACCATAGGGTCGTTCGTCAGGATAGGCCTGCTGATCACACTGGTCCTGCTGGCGCTTTCCGTGATCGTCATCCTGTCTGTAACGAAGCGCATAACCGTGCCGATCAGGAACATGGTGCGGGCGTCCAGGGCCCTGGCCGCCGGCGACACGGGTGTCGCCGTGCATGTGGAGGGCAAGGACGAGATCGCCGTGCTGGCCCGCGCCTTTGGCGAGGTGGTCGAGAACACGAAGGGGCAGATCCGCGTCATCGAGGACATTTCAGCCGGGGATCTGACCGTGGAGATAGCGCCGAGGGGCGAGAAGGACGCCATGAACATCGCCCTGAACGGGATGGTGGGCAATCTCAACGCCATGTTCGGCGAGATCAGGGCCTCCGCCACGCAGGTGTCCACGGGTTCCAAGCAGATAGCGGACGGGGCGCAGGCCTTGGCGCAGGGGGCTTCCGAGCAGTCCGCGTCCGTGGAGAAGCTGTCGGGCTCCATAGCCGAGATCGCGCTGAAGACGAGGCAGAACGCGGAGACCGCCGAAAAGGCATCCGGGCTTTCGGCGACGATTGAACAGAACGCGCAGAAGGGCAGCCGCCAGATGGGCGAGATGATCGCGGCGGTCGGGGAGATAAACGACGCGAGCAAGAACATAGGCAAGATCATCAGCACGATAGACGACATCGCCTTCCAGACGAACATACTGGCGCTCAACGCGGCGGTCGAGGCGGCGAGGGCCGGGCAGCACGGCAAGGGCTTCGCGGTGGTGGCCGAGGAGGTGCGCAACCTCGCGTCAAAGAGCGCGGAGGCCGCCCGGAATACCGGCGGCATGATACAGAACTCGATGGAAAAGGCCGAGCTTGGCTCCCGCATAGCGGGCGAGACCGCCGCGAGCCTTACGGAGATAGTGTCCGGCATAAACGAAAGCGGCCGGCTGATCGCGGACATCGCCAAATCCTCGCAGGAGCAGTCGGCCGGCGTGTCGCGGATCGACGCGGACATCGATCAGGTGGCGCAGGTCATCCACCAGAACAGCGCCGCCGCCGAGGAGAGCGCGGCCGTGTCGGAGGAGATGAACGCCCAGTCCGACATGCTGCAACGGCTGATCTCGCGCTTCCAGCTGAAAGAGGGGCGGGACGCGGACGGGACGCGCTAAAAATTGTTTTTCCCCCTCACAGCCATATCACATGCCTGGTATAAGCTGTTGCTGTTCCTGCAATTTTGGATAGGCCAAGATTGAGCATTGTGGTATGGAGGGATGGCTATGACAGCAGTTACCGGTATAAGCGACGCCGAATATCTGGCAAAACTGGCGCTGGAGAAGCGGGACGCGCAGAAGTCCGCAAACAGCGCGAAACAGAATTCCGAGGCCCAAGCGGCCGCCGCCGCAGACGCGCAGACGTCCGCCGCGTCCGCGGTGTCCGCCGCCGCGACAGACGATTCCGACTATCAGGCTATTCTCACAAAGGCCAACAGCGGCCAGCAGCTTAGCCAATCGGAGCTGACGATTCTCAAGGAAAGGAACCCGGCGGCCTACGCGCGGGCGATCAAGGCGGACACCGCAAGGCTGGATCTTGCGAAGCAGATGGAAAAGTCGCCAAGCCAGGCGAGCCAGGCCTTGGGCGGCGCGCTGTCGGCGCTGTCGAACAGGGGCGACGACGACAGCAAGGCGCTCGCGAAGGCGCTTAACGACGAGTACAGGTCTTTCGCCGCAAAATACGACCAGTCGCTGATAGGGACGCAGTTCTCCGAATGACGCGCCCTGCGTCTTCGCGTCTGCGGATTCACGGCCATACGGGGCAGGGACGGGGGCGACACGGCCCCCGCCTCAGCCGTCGGCGTTGATCTTCTCTATAAGCTCGCCTATGACGCGGTCGGCGTCGCTGTAGTCCACCTGGCATGTCCCCACCTGGCGGTGGCCGCCGCCGCCGTACCTCAGCATGAGCGCGCCCACGTCCGTGCAGGAGCTGCGGTTGAGTACGCTGTGGCCTACGGCTATGGGGCAGTTCTGGTTGTTGCGGCCATCGACCACCCACAGCGAGATGTTCTGTTCGGGATAGAGGCTGTAGATCAGGAAGCGGTTCCCCGTGAATATCGGCGAGACGCCGCGCAGGTCGGTCAGGATCGCGTTGCCCCTTACGGTCGTGTGCTTCGATATCATGTCGCGGAACAGGCTGTCCTGCTCAAAGTACATGCCGACGCGCTCGCGCACGTCGGGGTTCGCGAGTATCTCGTCTATGCCCTGCGAGCCGCAGGCGTCGATCAGGTTTTCCATCAGCTCGTAGTTGCTTATGCGGAAGTTGCGGAAGCGCCCAAGGCCGGTGCGCGGGTCCATGATGAAGCCGAGCAGTATCCAGCCCGAGGGCTCCAGTATCTCGCCCTTCGTGAGCTTCGCGGAATCGACCTTGTCCACCGCCTCGACCATGCCCTTGAAGTGCGGCAGCTTTGCCGCGCCGCCGTAATAGTCGAAGATGACGCGGGCGGCGCTGTCGGCCAGCCGGCTTTCGCCCTCGAACGCGATGCCGTCGCCCAGGCGCTCCGCCTCGCTGGAGTGGTGGTCAAACCAGAGCCTCGCCCCCTTGACGTAAGGCACGTTCGCGAGGACGTCGTTCTCGCCTACCTCGACGAGCCCGTCCTGCAGATCCTTGGGATGGACGAACTTCCACTGATCGATAATACCCAGATCCTTTAGAATCGCGGCGCAGGCGAGGCCGTCGAAGTCGGATCTTGTCAGTAAGCGCATGTGAAAACCTCCATTTCCAATCATCGGCCCCAGAGAGCCGCCGGCCCCACCCAGGCCGGTCCCGGCAAAATGCCCGGCGTCGTGCCCGTATACGCCTATATTAGCATATTGTTTTGAAAATTACAAGGGTCTGTCGATTTATTGCCGATTTATTGCCACGACAACGGCGATTTATTGGCTGCCGCTCAAGGGCCATCAGTTCGCGGCGGGCGGGGCGGCGGGCACGCCCGCGCCGACCTTGCCGTCCGCGAGGTGTTGTCAAGAGGGTTCGAAGTCAAGGGGAAATTATTTTTCTTGACTTTCTGCGAGAATACGAATATAATCACAATGTTGTTTTACGTCTGTGTAGCGGAGGGTTGCTATGAACGGATATGTAAAAGCCGAAGAAATGGCAGAGCGATGGAATGTATCGGTGCGCCAAGTCCAGTTGCTTTGTCAGAACGGCAAAATAGAAGGCGCTTCAAAATTCGGTAATGCGTGGGCAATCCCCGAAAACACACCGAAACCCACACGCACAGGAAAATA
>JAISXZ010000215.1 GCA_031270275.1 Eubacteriales Family XIII. Incertae Sedis bacterium
GCTTCCGTGGAGCGGGACGCTGCCGGAACGTTGCCGCATTTGATCGGCGCATTCTCACAATACGGATTATATCAGAAGGGATTGAACGGCGAAAGACGCCCCGGTATTTGACGCTTACGGTTATGCTGAAGCAATGATAATTGCCTATAACAAAAGAATGAAAGCAACGCTAAGTTGGTCAAAGCTGTATACCAATAAGGCCGAGGCAATGGAAGTAATTGATCATGCTTATGCCGAAGAAGACGATGATGATACTGCCCTAATGCTTGGGAAAGACGTTTAGAAGCGTTCATTTCACACCAAAAAATACTGGCGACAAATGAAAAAGCCTTGAAAATGCTGAGTTAAAGCATTTTCAAGGCTTTGAGGTTTTCGAGTAGGTTGAAATTGGCTGTTGCAAAACGATATGAAATGTGATAATCTGATATAAAACTCGAAAGGAGGCAGCCGCTATGCAGAAAATCCAAATAGCCACCAGGGTTGACGAAGAACAAAGCCGAAGGTTTCAAGCGATAACAAACGCTCTTGGCACCACGCCTGCGGACGCCCTGCGTATGTTTATCATCAGGTTCAACGCCGAGGGCGGTTTCCCGTATGAAACAAAGGTGAGGCTATCTGATATCGAAGCCTTTGAGAGCGAAGATGAAGCGACCGCTTTTGCGTCACGCTTGTCCAGGAGGGCCATAGATGCAACGAGGTGAACTATGGACTTTGCAGGACGACAACTACGCCAGCAAAGCAAGACCTATCGTGATTGTGCAAGTTGAGCGGGGAGCAGATGCACGAAATCTCCAGGCAGCTCGCAAGAGTTCTCGCTATCGGCAAGGATGATATTGATTGAGTATAGAATAGCCCGACTTGCGCCGCCCCCTTTGCGATCTTTTCGCCAGATGGGGCTTGACTTTTTTCAATAAATGATTTAAAATTATAATTAATTATTATACATAATAATGGATTGTAGCGGACACATCCCCCGTGTCCGTCTCCCTGTCGCCCCCGCTGCGGGGCGTATCCGGCAGGAAGGCTTCCCCTGGCCTGCGCCTTCTGCGGCATAAGGGGCCTGAACGCCGCCGCCCAATCCCCCCGGCGGCCATGTTCCACAATTTAAGTGCGCTCCGCGCTTCGAATCGGACAAGCCGATTTGAAACTGCGGATCCGAAGTTCTAAGGGGGGAACGTCATGAAGAACATGAAAATCAGAACCAAGCTGCTGACCGGATTCTTGATCGTCGCGGCCCTCGCGCTGCTGGTGGGAATGGTGGGGCTGCTAGGCATGAGGAACATCACGGAATCCATAGGCGATGTGAACAGGGTGTCCACCATAGCCATACGCGCCGGCCAGCTCATGAGCAACATACAGGAGCAGAGGTCCGCTTTCAGGGGCGTCGCCCTGAAGGACCTCTACGGCCGTGAAGCCGCGGCGCGCGAGGATCAGCAAAGGCTCGACGCGCTGGACGCGGAATTTGAGGATGCGCTCGCCAAGATCGGCGAGGATGCGCAGAGTCCCGAGGCCCTTGCCCTGCACAGGGAAGTCGGGGAAGTGTACAGCGCGTACAAGGCACTGCGCACAGCCAACGTCACGATGCTTCTGGAAAGCGACCTCAGCAATGAAGACCACTTCGCGGTGGTAAGCGCGCTGTCCGATCCGGTGCAGAGCGCCCTGACCGCCGTAAACAAGCTGCTCGTCTTCGGGAACAGCGCGGCGGATTCCACCTCGGAGGCAAGCATAGAGAGCGGGCATACGATGAGCGTGGTGCAGCTGGTCATCGCCATTGTTTCCATAATAACGGCCGTGATCTTCGGCGTCTACATAGCGAACAGCATATCCTCGCCCACGAAAAAGCTCGTCGCCGCAGCCGAGCAGCTTTCGTCGGGCGGCGTCGACGTCTCGCTCGACATAGACACGCGCGACGAGATAGGGGAGCTGGCCGGCGCCTTCAGGACGATGGCGGCGGGCGTCAAGAAGCAGGCCATGGTGCTGGCCCATGTGGCCGAGGGGGACTACCGCGAGTCCATAGAGGTCCGCTCGGGTGACGACATCATCAACAGATCCATAAACACGGTGATCGACAAAAACAACGAGACGCTGATCGGCATAAAGGAGGCCGCGGCGCAGGTCTCCGCAGGCGCCACGCAGATAGCCAACGGCGCCCAGGGCCTCGCGTCCGGCGCCAGCCAGCAGGCGGCCACGCTGCAGGAATTCAGCCAGTCCGTGTCCGAGGTGCTGAAGCAGTCCGAGGAAAACACCGAAAAGGCTCAGAACGCCTACGGCGACGTGCAGGAATCCAGCCGGCATATGGTGGCGAGCATGGAATCCATGCACTCCATGACCGACGCCATGCACGAGATCAACGAGAGCTCGAACAACATCGCAAAGGTCATAAAGGTCATAGACGACATAGCCTTCCAGACCAACATACTCGCGCTGAACGCGGCCGTGGAGGCCGCGAGGGCCGGCGCGCACGGCAAGGGCTTCGCCGTGGTCGCGGACGAGGTCAGGAACCTGGCGTCCAAGTCGGCGGAGGCCGCGCGCGAGACGGCCGAGCTCATCGAAGGCAGCGCGAACAAGGTGGCCGAGGGCAACAGCATAGCCATGAAGACGGGGGAAAGCCTCGAACGCGTAAACCACATATCGGAGAAAAACGCCGTCGCGATGCAGGAGATCAGCGAGATGTCCGGCCGGCAGAGCGAGTCCATGCACAACATCACCAGCGGCATAGGCCAGATATCGTCCGTGGTCCAGGCGAACTCGGCAACGGCGGAGGAATCGGCGGCGGCGGCGCAGCAGCTCTCCGCGCAGGCGACCATGCTTGAGGACATACTGTCGGGCTTCCGGCTGAAAGGCAAATCCCCCGGCGCCGCGTCGGCGACCGGCGCCGCAGGCGAGGCCGGGGCGTATGTAGCGGCCCGCCCCGCAGCCCCGGTGATAGACCTCGGCAGCGAGCCCGACAAATACTGAGAACCCGCCGGGAGGGCCCAGCGCCTGCCCATCTGCGGGACGCGGGGCGGCGTCCGCCGCCCCGCGCCCCGCCTTTCGGCCCCGCGCCCCGCGCTTCGCCCCGCGCCCCGCCCCGCTGCCGAGCGGCAATTTCCGGCCGCCCGCCCTGAAATGTTGTAATTGTATAAACTACTTTGAAAAAAACGGCTTTCAGGCGTTTTTCCCTCTTGCTAAACGCCCGGAACATGTATATACTGTTATTGTCCCGTCAGATAATATTTCGGCTGCCGAGCGGCGGGCCGGGACTGTATGCGGGCGGCGCCCCTGCCTTTTCGGCCGCGGGGGCACGGGCGGGCGCTGTCCTTTGCGGGGCCTGGAAACGGGGGTGTTGCCATGGAAGACAAAATCAGGGCGGTCCTATCCGAAAAGGTCAGCCCCCTGCTGAAAAGCCACGCCGGCGGGGTCGATTTTATGGGCTATGAGGACGGCGTCGTCCATGTGCGCATGACGGGCGCATGCAGGGGCTGCCCGTCGGCGCAGTACACGGTGGAGGAGATCATACGATCCATAGTCATCGGGGAGCTGCCCGACGTGCGCGACATATCCCTGGACGCCTCCGTGAGCCCTGATCTTATCGATATGGCAAGAAAGATACTGCGGGGGGACTAGTGCAGTGTAAGCCATTCAGGCTGGCCTGTCCAGCTTGGATCGCGGCGCGCGTACCCCGCCGGCTTTCGGTATAAAAGGGTGTTTTTGCGTTGGGCTGTTTTTATGAGGAGGGAACAGGATCATGGCATTGATGACAGGAGCGGAGTACGTCGAGAGCCTGAGGAAGCTCGGCACGAAGGTCTATCTGTTCGGGGAACTGGTCGAAAACTGGGTGGATCATCCCATAATAAGGCCGTCTATCAACTGCGTGGCGGTCACCTACGACCTTGCGCACGACCCCGAGCACAGCGACCTCATGACGGTGACCTCAAACCTGACCGGCAAGAAGGTCAACCGTTTCTCGCATCTCCACCAGAGCACGGAGGATCTGAGGAACAAGGTCAAGATGCAGAGGCTGCTTGGGCAGAAGACAGCCTCGTGCTTCCAGAGATGCGTCGGCATGGACGCCTTCAACGCCGTCTATTCCACGACCTTCGAGACCGACAGCAAATACGGCACGAGCTACCATGAGAATTTCAAGAAGTACCTGATCTACGTCCAGGAGAACGACCTCACCGTGGACGGCGCGATGACGGACCCGAAGGGCGACAGGGGCCTCTCCCCCGGCAAGCAGAAGGACGCCGATCTGTTCCTTCGCATCGTGGAGAAAAGGCCGGACGGCATAGTGGTCAGGGGCGCGAAGGCGCATCAGACGGGCTCCATCAACTCCCACGAGCACATCATAATGCCGACCATGGCCATGACGGAGGATGACAGCAGCTACGCGGTCTCGTTCGCCTGCCCGTCGGACGCCGAAGGGCTGTTCATGATCTACGGGCGGCAGTCCTGCGACACGCGGAAGCTCGAGGATCAGGCCGACATAGACGTGGGCAACAAGCAGTACGGAGGCCAGGAGGCCCTCGTCGTCTTCGACAACGTGTTCATTCCGAACGAGCGCGTCTTCCTCTGCGAGGAATGGGACTTCGCGGGCATGATGGTCGAGAGGTTCGCGGGCTACCACAGGCAGTCCTACGGCGGCTGCAAGGTGGGCGTGGGCGACGTGCTTATAGGGGCCGCCGCGCTTATAGCGGACTACAACGGCGCGAACAAGGCGTCGCACGTCAAGGACAAGCTCATCGAGATGACGCATCTCAACGAGACCCTGTACTGCTGCGGCATCGCCTGCTCGGCGGAGGGCTATCCCACGAAGGCCGGCAACTACCAGATAGACCTGCTTCTGGCCAACGTCTGCAAGCAGAACGTCACGAGGTTCCCCTACGAGATAGTCAGGCTCGCCGAGGACATAGCGGGCGGGCTCATGGTGACCATGCCGTCGGCGGCGGACTTCAGGTCCGACGAGAAGGTCCCCACGGCATCCGGGCTGACCGTCGGGCAGTGGTGCGGCAAGTTCTTCCAGGGCGTCGCCTCCGTGCCTACGGAGAACAGGCAGCGCCTGCTTCGCTTCATAGAGAACATCTGCCTTGGGGCCTCGGCCGTCGGCTACAGGACGGAGTCGATGCACGGCGCGGGCTCGCCGCAGGCGCAGAGGATAATGATAGCGCGCCAGGGCAACATCGAGGGCAAGAAGGCCCTGGCCAAGGCGATAGCGGGCATAAAGGATTAGGGCGGGACTTACGCTGGGCAGTCCCGATCTTGGATGTAGGGGATGACGACGACGTATGCTTTCGTGCGGCGTGAAATTCTGCGGCGGCTGCAACCCCCGCTACGACCGCAAGGCGGCCTGCGAGGAGATCCGCAGGCGCCTTGACGGGGTTCTGCGCTTCGGCTTCGCCTCGGAGGGCGAGCGCTTCGATCTGCTGCTGTACATGGCGGGCTGCCCCAGCCGATGCACGGATCTCTCCGCGTATGCGGCGCCGGGGGGCACGGCCGTGTGCTGGGACGCGGATATGGTCGGGGACACGGCAATGGAGTTGGAAAGGCTGGCGGAACGCCGGCGAGGGGAGGAGCTGGGACTTGGACTGGAGGGAGATCTATAAAAGCAGGCTGTCTACGGCGGACGAGGCCGTAAGGAATATCAGGTCGGGGGACACCGTCGTGCTGGCGCACTGCGTAGGCGAGCCGCCCGCCATAACCGACGCCTTGGCCGCGAACGCCGAACGCTTCGAGAACGTGGAGATAAGGCATATGGTGAGCCTAGGCAGGGGCGCATACGCGGCCCCCGGCATGGAGAGGCATTTCCGCGTCAACCCTATGTTCGCGGGCGCCAACGTGAGGGACTGCCTGGCCGAGGCGCGGGGCGACTTCACGCCGGCCTTCTTTCATGAGGTGCCGAAGCTTTTCAGGGAAGGCAAGCTCACCATAGACGTGCTGGCCTGCCAGGTCACGCCGCCGGACGAGCACGGCTACTGCAGCCTGGGGACCTCGGTGGACTACACGCTGCAGGCCACGAAGACCGCGAGGACGGTGATAGCGCAGGTGAACAGCCAGTTCCCCCGCACCTACGGCGACGGCTTCGTCCATGTGTCGGAGCTTGACCACATCGTGGAGGCCGACACGCCCCTGTTCGAGATACAGCCCCCCGCGATAGGCGACGCGGAGCGGGCCATAGGCGAGTACTGCGCCTCGCTCGTAGAGGACGGCTCCACGCTGCAGCTCGGCATAGGCGGCATACCGGACGCCGTCATGCTCTTTCTGAAGGGCAAGAAGGATCTGGGCATACACTCCGAGATGATATCCGACGGCACGCTCGCGCTGTTCGAGTCGGGCGTTATAACGAACAGCAGGAAGTCGGAGAACAGGGGCCGCATGACGGTCACGTTCCTCATGGGGACGCGCAGGCTGTACGACTTCGCCCACGAAAACCCGGCCATAGAGGTGCGGCCCGTCGATTACGTCAATCACCCGATAGTGATAAGCAGGCAGTATCGCATGATATCGATCAACTCGGCGATGCAGGTGGACATCCAGGGCCAGGTGAACGCCGAGGCCATCGGGCTGCGCCAGTTCAGCGGCGTGGGCGGGCAGGTCGATTTCATACGCGGCGTGGCCATGGGGGAGGGCGGCAAGGCCATCATAGCCATGCCTTCGGCGACCGTCAAGAAGGACGGGAGCATGATATCGAAGATAGTGCCCCTCCTGGATCGCGGCGCCCCGGTGACGACCTCGCGGAACGACATAGATTACGTGGTCACGGAATACGGCATAGCGCCGCTCAAGGGCCAGTCGCTGCGGCAGCGGGCGAGGAACCTGATAGGCATAGCCCATCCGGACAGCAGGGCGGGGCTGGCGGACGAGTTTGAAAAGCGCTTCCTTGAAAAGTTCTAGGGCCGCCGCGCGGCGGCCGCAGCCGAAAGTTTTGGCGGCTTCGATTTGGGGTTTGCAGAGGATTTAAGGAGAACACGGGTATGTTAGCTTTGCGGGTAGTACCGAAGATCTATTATTTTGACAGCGTAAGGGAGTTCAACGAGAATTTCAAGATAGGCGGCGACGATCTGCTTGTGACCAACGAATGGATATACAAGCCCTACATAGAGCCGCTGGGGGTAAAGGCCAATGTCATCTTCCAGGAGAAATTCGGCCAGGGTGAGCCGACCGACGAGATGATAGACGGCATCGCCAGGGAGGCCCGGCAGTACAGCTACAGGCGCATAGTG
>JAISXZ010000044.1 GCA_031270275.1 Eubacteriales Family XIII. Incertae Sedis bacterium
CCCAAGCTCCCCGAAGCCCGAGCCGGAGGACGGCCCGAAAAGCTCGGCGCCGTCGTTGATGCGTCCGTCGCCGTTTTTGTCCAGGGCAAGGAAGCCGCTGCCCTCGCCGGCGAAGCTTATCTGGTCGGCGCTGCCGTCCAGATCCAGATCGAACGCGTACTTGGTCGCCGTCAGCGAGGCCGAGCCGCCGCTGAGGTTTATGATGAGCGGGTCGGTCGCCTTCTCGACGCTGACGAAGCTCTGATCCAGCGTTGCGGCGAACTCGCGGCTCATGTTCAGGCTTACGTCTATCGAGATGCTCCTGCCGTCGGCCGTCCTCACCAGGCCCTGCGCGCTGTAGCTCAGGCTCTCCTTTTCGTAGTGGGACGCCTCGAGCCTCGCCCCCGTGACATTGATCGTCCTCGCGGGCGCGGCGCCCAGATGCAGGGTCACCTCCGCGACGGGCGCGTTTCCCGCGGCGGAGGCGCTGTCGGCCGGGGCTGTCCCGACGGCGGGATAGGCGGCGGAGGCGGCGGCGCTGGCCCCCGAGCTGCTTAGGCCGGCGCCAGAAGCCCCTTCATTCGTCAGGCGCAGGGCCCTGTAGGCGATGAACTTCTTGCCTGTCAGCCGCTGCATCAGGGCTTCAAGTATGCTGAGCATGGCCTCGTACTTGTTCTGCCGGGCGGATTTTGATGCGGCCTCGCTGGCCTGGGCCGTCCTGTCGGGCGCACCCTTAAGCCTCTCGGCGCGGGCCTCCTCGATGATCGCTTTCATCTGGTCGGAGGGGCTGTACTTTACGGCCTCGAGATAGGGCTGCAGCCCCGAGCCCCCGTCGGCGGCGCGTGACAGGGGCAGCTGCGCGGTCGCGGAGCTGTAGCGCAGCCTGTCGACCGACTGGAATACGCGTTCGGACGACGCCTGCATGGAATAGGACTCGATTTTCATTTAAGACCTCCTTGTCTTTTGCTGATTGGATACAGGGATTCCTTTCCTAAATAGGATATCGGCCCTTCCGCCTTAAACATTAGAGGTTACTGCTCACACGCCACTCCAAATTTGCCCATCTCGGAAACAGGCTGCGATTATTGGCTTCCTCACGTAGCTTCGAGTACGCTCCGGGAGCCAAAATCGCCCCCAGAACCCGATCTGAACAAAACTGACGCGGCGTGTGAGCAGTTTCGATTTGAGTAGGTAAGTAATGGCCCATTGTTACTGCTCACACGCCACGCCATTTTTGCCCATTCTGCCGTTTTTGCTGTTCAGGGTCAGTCAGTCCGCGAGGGCGGGAAAGGGGACCGCGGTCCCGCTGACTTGGAGCAAAACGGCTGTATTTCCCGATTTCGCGAACAAAGACTTTGGTGGGCTTGGCTCACTGTTTGAGCGAAGCGAGTTTGAGCAAGTCCCCAAAGTCTGTGAGCGGAATCGCAGGAAATACCCGTTTTGTGACGGAAGCGGGGGCGCGGCCCCCTTTCCCGCGCACATACCTCCGAACTGTAACGCCGTCTCTCGCCATTTGCGGCTTGCTTTTGCCCCGTCTGTCTGATAAGATTGTCCGGTGAGGAGGGATGCGCCATGGGGATCGTTCTTGAAAAGTATCACGGGCTCGGAAACGACTATCTTGTCCTCGACCCGCGCAGGCATTCCATGGAGCCGAGCGAGGCGAGGATAAGGCTTCTCTGCGACAGGAATTTCGGCTTTGGCAGCGACGGCCTGCTGTACGGCCCGACGGCGGCGTCGGGGGGGCGCATAGGCATGAGGATATACAACCCCGACGGCAGCGAGGCCGAAAAGAGCGGCAACGGGGTCAGGATATTCGCGAGATACCTGAGGGACTTCGGATACGTGGAGGATGACGCCTTTACGCTGTCAACCCTTGGCGGGGATGTCCATGTGAGCTGCCTCGGCGGCGACGGGCGGCTCATAAGGGCGATGATGGGGGGCGTGACCTTCCGCAGCGGCCTCATACCCGTGGCGGGCGCGGACCGCGAGGTGGTGGGCGAGCGCATGGGCTTCGGCGGCGCGGAGTACGAGGTCACCTGCCTCTCGATAGGCAACCCGCACTGCGTCATACCCATGGACGAGATATCGCGCGAGAAGGCGCTGGAGATAGGCCGCGTGGCCGAGAGCGCGCCCTGCTTCCCGAACAGGATAAACGTGCAGCTGATGAAGGTCATGGACAGAGGCAGCATCGCGATAGAGATATACGAGCGCGGGGCGGGCTATACGCTGGCGTCGGGCAGCAGCAGCTGCGCCGCTGCGAGCGCGGCGCGGAGGCTGGGGCTTGTGGACGGGGACGTGACCGTGCATATGCCGGGCGGCGCCCTCGAGGTGGAGATGCGCGGCGACGGCAGCGTGTACATGACGGGGCCTGTGGCCAGGGTAGGGGAGCTTCGCTGCTCCGACGAGCTCATGGAGGCCCTCGCCGGTCTCTAGGCGGTTCCGAGATGGGCAAAAATGGCGTGGCGTGTGAGTAGTAACCTCCCCCTCCGCTAGTCGAAGCTCGATTCTAGGCTGTAGTCCTCGTAGTCCTTGTCCAGCTCCATGTACTTCGCTATCACTTCCTTGGCGATGGGCGCCGCGTTGCCGGATGAATTCCCCTGCGCTATGAGCACCGACACCGCGATCTGCGGGTCGTCAACAGGCGCCATGGCCACGACCCAGGCGAAGGGCTTGTAGCTGTCCTTGAAGGCGTCCATGCGCCTTTCGGCCTCGCTTTCGCTGTATCTGCTCAGGTTTATGACGGCCTTCCTGACGGCCCTGTTGGCCGAGCTGTATATGTTGGGGTACACCAGCAGGAGGCGGTTCATCTCGGCCTCCACGCTCTCCCATTCGAGGGACGCGTCGATCTCCCCAAGGTGGCCCATGATGTACTCCACCTCGTCGGGGGGCTGTATCTTGCCGCTTCTCTGCGCCGTCCCTGTCTTGGCGGCCACCTGCACGGGAAGGCCCGAGAACGAGCCGCGCAGGCTTCCGCCCGAGCCGCTTACCACGCGTTTCATGCCCTCTATCACGTCGTCGAGATGCTCCGGGTCGCTCAGCTCGACCTTTGTGCCCTGCTCCTTCTCGACCAGGCCCTCGCCCTCTATGGCCCGGATCAGGCTGACCTTGTTCAGCGTCCCGCCGTTGGCCATCGTGGCTATGTAGTTCGCCATCTGTATGGGCGTATAGGCGTTCTCGCCCTGGCCGATGGAGATGTTCAGCACGTCACCCATGGTCCATTGGGCGTAGTTGAAGTAGGTGGACTTGCAGGTGTCGGTCACGTTTGCCACCTGGCTCTCCCTGATGCCCAGCTCGCCTATGCGCTTCAGTATGACGGAGCGCGTGGGGTTTTCCTCGGTCCAGCCGACTATCTCGTCCACCTGCCGCATGAGCTCGGTCTTGTCGCGCAGGACGGCGTCGTCAAAATACTCCTCGGCGTTGTCGAGCAGATGCTTCTTCAGCAGGTTCTTGGTGCTGGACATCTTCTTTTCCGCGCTCGGCGCCTCTATGGACGTCTCGTCGAGCTCTATGCCGGAGGGGACGCCCAGGCCGAACTGCTTCGCGTAGGAGATGATCTTCTCTATGCTGATGTCGTCCTTGAAGGGCAGGGGGCGGTTCCTGTAGTAGTCCATGCCCGAGGCTATGTCGTAAAAATAGTAGTTGCAGGAGACCTCGATCGCCTGGTAGAGGTTCACGTTGCCGTGGCTGCCGCCGCTATTGGTGTACAGCAGGCATCTGTAGGCCCTGTTGCCTATGGTGACGTAGCGGCCGTCGTAGAGCTGCGTGTTCGGGTTCAGGCCCGATTCCAGGGCCGCTATGGCCGTGATGGGCTTGAAGGTGGAGCCCGGCTGGACGGCGGTCTTGGCGGCGACGTTGTACAGCGGGCGGGGCGAGAGCAGGTCCCTGGGGTTGGCGCTCTGCAGCGCGTTCCATGCCTCGCTGCTTATGCCGGTCGAGAACTGGTTGGGGTCGAAGCTCGGCGCGCTGGCTATGGCAAGCGGCTCGCCGGTCTTCACGTCGATGACGACCACGGCGCCGACGTTGGCGTTGGGCTGGGCCTCGCGGTACTTGTAGTCGCCCCACTGGCTTTCGAAGGTCCCGCCCTCCTGCAGCTCGGAGAGGCCGCGCTCCAGCGCCTCCTCGACCGACTTCTGGAGCTCCATGTCTATCGTGAGGTAGACGTCGCTGCCCTTTTGGGCTATGGTCTCGCTTACGACGCTGACGAGCTGCCCCCTGGAGTTGACCTGTATGTTCTTGACGCCGTCGGTCCCCTTGAGCAGGCTTTCGAGGCTGTTCTCCACGCCGTCGAGCCCTATGAGGTCGCTGGGGCGGTAGCCGAGCTCCGAGACATACCTTTCCTTCTGGCTCTCGGATATCCTGCCCATGTAGCCCAGCACATGGCTGGCAGCGGGGCCGCCTGGGTAGTAGCGGACGGACTCCGTCGCGACGCTTACGCCCCTAAGCTCGCTGCTTCGTTCCTCTATCTGCAGCACCGTGTCGCTGGATACGCCGGATGCTATGTTCACGGGGACGTACTGCAGGTAGCCAAGCATGCTCAGCTCGTTGCGCAGCGTCATTATCCCCCGCGCCTCGCGCACGGTGAGCGTGGGGTCTATCTCGAAGGTCTCGCGCAGGGCGAGGAAGGCGTCCCGCGCCGATATGGCGCCGTCGAGGCCGTAGCGGCTGAGGAAGGCCGCCTTGTCCTGATCCTTGGTGTAGACCATGTTGCGGACGGATATGGGCGGGGCGACCCCGCTGTTGATCATCTCCTGCTGGGCCGCGTAGGCGTCGAGCTCGTCGCTTATGTTGTGGCGCCGCCGGATCTCGTCGAAGGCCTGCTCCGCCGGCAGACCGGCCGGCATGCCCTGCGAGGCCAGCCAGTCATCGATGTCGCGCTGGTAGCTGTAGAAAAACACGCCGTTCTCGTATACGACGGGAAAGTTGTCGATATACGAGTCGCCGTTTTCCTCGAGGATGCCGATGACCGCCGCGGCGTTGGCGTTCAGCTCCGCCGCCTTCATGCTGCCCTTGCTGAACTGCACCGTGAACGTGGGCCTGTTGCCGGCCATAAGGCGGCCGTAGCGGTCGAATATCTCGCCGCGCGGCGCGGCCGTGTAGACGCTGCGAAGATAGTTCTCGCTTGCCGCGCTTATCCATTCGTCGTGCTGCAGCACCGTAAGGACGAAAAGGCGCCCGAGAAGGAGCAGCATGAGCGCCATTACGAGCGCCATAATCTGGTTGCCGCGTGTTTTAAGCCATTGTCTGCCCATTTAGTTACTACTCACCCGCCACGCCATTTTTGCCCATCTCGGAACCTGGTTGCGATTATTGGCTTCCTCACGTAGCTTCAAGTACGCTCCGGGAGCCAAAATCGCCCCCAGAA
>JAISXZ010000158.1 GCA_031270275.1 Eubacteriales Family XIII. Incertae Sedis bacterium
CCTCGGACCTTTTCAACGATCTGCGGAGCCGCTACAAGGGGCTGTTCGAAGGGCCGTTCTACAGGACGCCCCTCACGAGGGGCAGGCACGGGGCCTCGCCGCTGCAGGTCAACCTCATAAACCTGCTGAACACCGTCAGGGACGAGAATTTCGAGTTCGACAGCGTTGCGGAGGTCATACAGAGGGACCCGGCCCTGACGGTCTCCCTGCTCAGGCTGGTCAACTCGGCGTATTTCGCGCTGAAGGAGAAGGTCAAAAGCATAAACCAGGCCGTCGTCATGCTCGGCCAGACCGAGACGCGCAAGTGGATAACGACGGCTGTGGCCAAGCTGCTGGGCGCCGAGAAGCCAAGCGAGGTCACGAGGCTGTCGCTCATAAGGGCCAAGTTCGCCGAGGGGCTGGCGAAGAAGTTCGGCATGGAGAAGGAGGCCCAGAGCCTGTTTCTCATGGGCCTGTTCTCGGTGCTCGACGCGATTCTGGACATGCCCATAGACGAAGCCCTCGATCTCGTGCGCGTGTCCGACGACATATACGCCGCGCTCGTGAGGCGCGAGGGGAGATACGCCCATGTCTACCAGTTCATGCTGGACTACGAGGCGGCCAACTGGAACGCGGTGTCGCGCGCGCTCATATTAAACGATCTGCCGACCTCCGACATATACGAGGCGTACATGGGCGCCATGACGTGGTACAGCGACATCGTTGGCGGGGATGAGTAGGCCGGGCGAGGGCCGCGGCGCCTCGGCGCTCAGCCATATGGACGGATCCGGCAGGCCGCGGATGGTCGATGTGGGCGGCAAGGAGGACTCGGCGCGCGCCGCGTCCGCCAGGGGCAGCGTGTACATGAGGCCCGAGACGCTGCGGCTCATAGCCTCGGGCGGCCTGAGCAAGGGCGACGTGCTTTCCGTGGCGCAGACCGCCGGCATCATGGCCGCCAAAAGCACGGCCTCGGCCATACCCATGTGCCACAACATCCCCATAACGGGCGTGGACATGGATTTTGCGCCCGACGAGGCGGCGTCGGCCGTGCATATAGAGGCGGAGGTCCGCACGACCGGCAAGACCGGCGTGGAGATGGAGGCCCTGCACGCCGTTTCCGTCGCCGCGCTGACGATATACGACATGTGCAAGGCTGTAGACAGGGGCATGAGGATAACGGACATAAGGCTTCACCGCAAAGAGGGCGGGAAGTCCGGCGTCTACGAGGAAGGCGGCGCGGACGCCGAGTAGCTGTCAGGAGGAGGATGTATGAGCGGTGGCAGGGTTCTGGCGGTAAATATCAGCGATCGCACAGGCGTGACGAAGAATCCGGTCGCGGAGGCCGTGCTCGCCCCCGGCGGCGTGGTGGGCGACGCGCATTTCGGGCTCAGCGAGGTCAAGGAGGTCAGCCTGCTCGCGGACGAGAGCGTCGATAAGATGCGGGGGCTTGGGCTCGAGCTTGCGGCGGGCATGTTCGCGGAGAACATCACAACAAGGGGCATAGACCTGAAGTCGCTGCCGCTGGGGACCAGGCTCAGGATAGGCGGCAGCCTCCACGAGATCTCCCAGATAGGCAAGGAGTGCCATCAGGGCTGCGCCATAAAGCAGAAGACGGGCACCTGCGTCATGCCGGCCGAAGGCCTGTTCACGCGCGTGCTCGAGGGCGGGGCCATAAGGCCCGGCGACGAGATATCGGTTGTAGGGGAGTGAACAGGGCATGCCAGAGTCAAGACCGCTTAAAATAACCGAGACCGTGCTGCGCGACGGGCACCAGTCGCTCATCGCCACGAGGATGACGCTCGACGAGATGCTTCCCATACTGGAGGCCATGGACGGCGCGGGCTACCACGCCATGGAGGTCTGGGGCGGCGCCACCTTCGACGCCTGCATACGCTTTCTCGACGAGGACCCGTGGGAGAGGCTGCGCGCGATACGCGCCCGCGTAAAGAACACGAAGCTGCAGATGCTGCTCAGGGGGCAGAACCTGCTGGGCTACAGGCATTACGCGGATGATATGGTGGACGAGTTCGTCAGGAAGTCCATAGAGAACGGGATAGACATAATACGCATCTTCGACGCCTTCAACGACACGCGCAACCTCAAAAGCTCGATCGACGCCTGCAAGAGGCACGGGGGCCATGCCCAGGGCTGCGTCTCCTACACCATAAGCCCCGTGCACACGAACGAGATGTTCATAGGGCTGGGCAGGGAGATAGAGGGAATGGGCGCGGACTCCTTCTGCATAAAGGACATGGCGGGGCTCCTCGATCCCTACAACACATATTCCCTCGTGAAGGACCTGAAAAACGCGCTGAAGATACCCGTGGAGCTGCATACCCACGCCACGAGCGGCCTCGGGGCCATGGCCTACATGAAGGCGGCGGAGGCGGGCGTGGACATCATCGACACGGCCATCTCGCCCTTCGGCGAGGGCTCGTCGCAGCCGTCCACTGAGCCCATGGTCTACGCGCTCCGGGGGACGGGGCGCGACACGGGCATAAGCCTGGAGGCGCTCGACGGGATAGCGGCCCATTTCAGGCCCATACGCGAAAAGTACATAGCCAGCGGCCTGCTGGACCCCAAGCTCATGGGCGTGGACATCAACACCCTGGTGTACCAGGTACCGGGCGGCATGCTGTCCAACCTCGTGTCGCAGCTCAGGCAGTCCAACGCCATGGACAGGTTCGAGGACGTGCTGAGGGAGATCCCGAGGGTGAGGGAGGATCTGGGCTATCCGCCCCTCGTCACGCCCTCCAGCCAGATAGTGGGGACGCAGGCCGTGCTGAACGTCGTCACGGGCGAGCGCTACAGAATGGTGCCCAACGAGGTCAAGCAGGTGGTGAAGGGCATGTACGGCCGCACGGCCGTGCCGATCAGCGACGAGGTGGCGCAGAGGATACTCGGCGGCGAGGAGCGCGTGGCCTGCCGCCCGGCCGACCTGATAGAGCCGGAGCTCGAAAGGGCGAGGCGCGAGTTCGCCCAGTATATAGAGAAGGACGAGGACGTGCTGACGGGGGCGATGTTCCCCGAGCCGGCGCTGAAGTTCTTCAAGTACAGGAACGCCAAAAAGTACGGCGTGGACTCCGGCCTGCTGAACGAGGAGGATATGGTGTATCCGGTCTGAGGAACTGTTAAAAAATAACCTGCACATTTGGCTTGCCCTTTTGCGCCCCGGCTGCGTTGCCGGAACCCTTGAATACTACAAGTATTCGCGGAACCCGGCGCCTTGCCGGGACACAAAA
>JAISXZ010000171.1 GCA_031270275.1 Eubacteriales Family XIII. Incertae Sedis bacterium
AGCGTACTGACTGGTACGTGAGGAGCCGAAATCCGGAACCAGGTTCCGAGATGGGCAAAAATGGCGTGGCTCCCGATCCGCGACCTTACGAGGTGTAACCTATGCATGACACGCGAAAGATCGACGTCATGGAAAACATCCATGACGAAAACGACCGCATAGCGGCGCACGTGAACGAGGGCCTGACGGCAAGGGGCGTGTTTGCCATAAACCTGATGGGCGCGCCGGGCGCCGGCAAGACAACAGTCATAAGGAGGCTGATAGAGAGCCTGCGGGATCTCGCGCCCTGTGTCATCGAGGGCGACATCGAGGGCGACATCGACGCCCGCGAGCTGCGGGCCCTAGGCGTGGACGCCTTTCAGATAAACACCTTCGGCGCCTGCCACCTGGACGCCCCGCTCGTCCACAACGCCGTCGGCAACATGACGCTCGGCGACAGCCGCCTGCTTTTCATAGAGAACGTCGGAAACCTCGTATGCCCCGCAGAGTTCAGCATAGGCGAGCACGCCCGGCTGCTCGTGAGCTCCGTCACGGAGGGAAGCGACAAGCCCTACAAATACCCTCTGGCCTTCGAGCGCACGGATCTCGTGCTGCTGAACAAGACGGATCTGCTGCCCCATCTGGACTTCGACGAGGACTTCTTCATGAAGGGCCTGCGCGCCCTGAACCGAGAGGCCCCAGTGATAAGGGTTTCGGGAAAGAGCGGCGAAGGCTTCGCGGAGGCCGCCGCGTGGATAAGAGCCAGCCTGTCGCCGCTCAATCCACGCCCTTGATCAGCGTCTTCGCCCATTTCTTCGAGCGAACGCGCCGGAGCATGATGAACAGCTCCGTCAATTCCTGTACATGGACCAGAAGCACGACCCAGTAGACCGGCAGCATGAGCGCGCGGGCGCCGATGAAGGCTAGCGGCACGCCTATGAGCCAGACGCAGCAGACCTCCCCCATCATGGCGAACCTGGTGTCGCCGCCGCAGCGCAGCACGCCCGCCACTATCGTGCCGTTCATCACCTTGACGACAAGGAAGGCGCTGTAGACCATGAGTATCAGCAGCGCGTACCTCGCGCCCTCGTCGGTAAGCTCGAACAGGCCGACTATGCGTCGCGACAGCAGGAACAGCAGGCCTCCCGCGGCGAGGCCGAGGAAAACGCAGACCCTCAGTATCCTCGACGCCGTATCTATCGCTTCGGCCCTCTCCCCGCGCCCGAGCTTTTCGCCGACTATTATCAGCATGGCGTCCCCCAGGCTGAAACAGGCCATTATGAAGATGTTCTGTATGGCCCAGCCGGCCTGCACGGCGGCGAAGGCGGTGACGCTTATGCGCCCGTAGGCGGCGTTGTACATCGATGTGCCCGCGCCCCAGAGCGTCTCGTTCAGGGTCGTCGGCCAGGCATTCCTTATTATCCGCCTGAGCAGATCCCCCGACCATGAAAAAAATTCCCTCGGCCTGCCGGCTATCCTGTTTTTTCTCGCGAACACCACGAAAAGCAGCAGGGCAAGCTCCACGGAACGCGCGGCCACCGTAGCGCAGGCGGAGCCCCTTACGCCGAGTGCGGGCGCGCCGAGGCTGCCGAACACGAGCAGATAGTTCAGAAATGTGTTCGTCCCCAGAACAAAGACGCTTATCCTGAGCGGGATGCTGGTCTGCTGCGTGGCCCGCAGGGCGGCCGTCAGAGGCACCGTAAAGCTGAGCAGCAGGAAGCTCGGCGCGTTTATCCGCACAAAGCCGGCCCCCATCTCTATGACCGTCGGTATGTTCGTGAATATGCCGAGGATCCTTTCGGGGAACAGCATGGCCGCGAGGAAAAACGCCGTGGACAGGCATAGGTTTGCCGTGACGGCCGCGCCTGTTGTCCTCCTGATGTTCTTTAAATCACGCCTGCCCCAGAACTGCGCCATGAAGGCGGCCGTCCCGCTTGTAAAGCCGAACAGTATCATCCAGTGGACGAAGAATATCTGGTTTGCCAGCCCGACGGAGGCGAGCTCCGTTTCGCCGAGCCGGCCCACTATGAGGTTGTCCACCAGGTTCAGCGAGGACGTCAGCAGGCTCTGCGCCGATATGGGCAGCGCGACCCGCAGAAGCAGCCTCGCAAGGCTCTCGCCGCCGCCCTGCGCCGCGCCCTCCTTCATATCGCCAGCCCCGTAAGCCATATTGCGCAGGGTATGGTGCCTATGGCGAACAGGGTGCTGAGCAGCAGGGCCTCGCTCGCCAGGCCCTTGTTGCGGTCGTAAAGCTCCGAAAGCATGGGGACGGTGGTGGCGACCGGCAGGGCGTTGGACACTATCAGGATCGACTTCACAAGCGGCGAGATGGGGAGGAAGCCCACGACCAGGAAGGCGATGATAGGGGCCGCGATGAGCTTGTTCAGCGCGGTTTCCAGCACTAGGCCGTTCCTTATCAGCTTCCCGAAGGAGCTGTCCGCAAGCGTGGAGCCTATGAACACCATGGCCATGGGCGTCGCTATGGTGCCTACGGCCGAAAGGTAGGAAGACAGCAGATCGGGAAGCTCTATGTCGAAATAGCATATGAGCACGCCGACGATGGTGGCGGATATCTTGGGATTGATCACAAGGAGGGCGATGGAGGCCAGGCGCGCGCGGAGCGGGCGCTTTTCCATCCCCAGCCCCCGCCTCATCAGGCCTATGCCATACGAGAAAAACATCGTGTTCAGGGCGAGGTTGCAGGCTATCATGTACAGCAGCCCTATGTCGCCGAAAAACGCGACGGCCACGGGGAAGCCGAGGAATCCGTTGTTTGGCGAGATTATGGAGAACTCCACGACGGGCGCGTCGTCCGCAGGGAACCCCCTGCGCTTCGCGTAGATGAAGCCGTAGGCGGCGAACAGCATGAGCAGCCCCAGGCAGAGCGCGAAGCTCAGCAGGAAATTGGCGAATATGCCGCCCTCCATCTCCAGAAGGCTCGTCCTGTTCAGTATCAGGCAGGGATAGGCGACGGATATGATGAACCTGTTCAGGCCCTTCAGCATGCTGTCGTCGATTATCTTGAGACGCTTGCACAGGAATCCGGTCGCCATGAGAAAAAACAGCAGCGCGAGTTGTTTATACATTTACTAAGCCCCTTTTCCGCATGATCGATTCTACCACAAGGGCGGCTCTCCGCGCAAGGGGCGAAAATTCCGCGCCCGCGCAAAAAGCCCCCCTTACGGGCGGGGGGGGGCTTCGCGTGCGGCGCTTTATGCGGCGGCTATGCCTTCATGGAGTCTATGATGCTGTCCGCCAGGCTGTCCATCTCGATCCCGTTCTCCGGGGTCATCGACGAGTTTATCGTGAGCTCGTCGCCGAGCACGGTTATCTGCTTCAGCTCCTTGTCGAGAAACTCGCGTATCAAATCGCCGGCCTTGGGCGCCCAAGTGCCGTTCTGGACCACGGCGAAGGTGCGCTGCTGCAGGTTCAGCGCCTTCATGTCCATCAGGTAATTGTGGATAAGCGGGTAGATGCCGAGGTTGTAGGTGACGGACATGAGCGCCACATGGCTGTATTTGAAGGTCTCGGAGATCAGCCACGACACGTGCGTGTTCGACACGTCGCGCACCTTCACGTCGCGGACGCCCTTCTCGCGCAGCTTCGTCGCGAGGCACATCGCCGCGCTTTCCGTGTTGCCGTACATCGACGCGTAGATGATGAGCACGCCGTTGACCTCCGGCTCGTAGCGGCTCCATTTGTCGTATTTTTCGATGATGTAGCCGAAGTCCTTCCTCCATACGGGCCCGTGGAGCGGGCATATGAACTTGACGTCGGGCAGCAGCGGCGTCGCCTTCTTCAGCAGGGCCTGTATATGCGGGCCGTACTTCCCGACGATGTTCGTCAGATACCGTCTCGCCTCGTCCAGCCAGTCGCGGTCAAAGTCCACCTCGTCGGCGAACAGCACGCCGTCCAGGGCCATGAACGAGCCGAAGCCGTCGGCCGAGAACAGCACGCCGTTTGTCACGTCGAAGGACACCATCGCCTCCGGCCAGTGGACCATGGGCGCGTAGACGAAGGCTACGGTGTGCTTGCCGAAATTCCGGGCGTCGCCCTCGACGATCTCCTCGTAGCGGCCGTCTATGTCGAAGCCGAACTGGCGCATCTGCATGAACGCCTTTTCGTTGCTTATGATCTTGGCCTCCGGGTAGCGCAGCAGCACCTCGTCCATGGACGCCGCGTGGTCGGGCTCCAGATGGTTGATGACCAGATAGTCCAGCCTGCGCCCGTCAAGCACATGCTCGATGTTCTGGAGATACTGGCGGCAGACCGCCCAGTCGACGGTGTCGAACAGCACGGTTTTCTCGTCCAGCAGCAGATAGGAGTTGTAGGAGACGCCTATCCCGTTCAGCGGATGTATGTTCTCGAAAAGATGGAGCCTGTGCTCGTTCGCCCCTACCCAGTACAGATCGTCGGTGACCTTTCTTACGCAATGCATCGAAATACCTCCTTCTTGGCGCTAGCGCCATGCGTCATCCGATTGGACAAGCCGTTCTGAAAGCCGCGGAAAAACGGCGGGGCCTTTCCGCCCGCCATCGCGCCGCCGCTCACGCCTCGATGAACTGATCCCTGTCCTCGCCGCATTCCGGGCAGATCCAGCCGTCGGGCAGGCTCTCGAACAGGGTGCCCTCCATCACGCCGGCCTCGGGATCCCCGAGATCCGGTATGTACTCGTAGCCGCAGCCGCTGCACACGTGCTGCTTCCAGACGGGCGGCAGCTTCTTGGGCGTGGAACGCCTGATCTTCTTCATCGGGGGCGCGGGCTTCTTGGCCTCGCCGCTGTCAAGCGCGGCCGTCAGCAGGGGCAGTATCTCCAGCACGTCGCCCACTATGCCGTAGTCGCAGTTCTTGAATATGGGGGCGTTGGCGCTGCTGTTTATGGCGACTATGGTCGAGGCGTTCCTTATGCCCTTCAGGTGCTGGCCCGCGCCGGATATGCCGCAGGCTATGTAGAGGTTCCCGGCGAACTTCTGGCCGGACATGCCCACATAGCGGTTCAGCGGCAGATATTTCAGCGTTTCGGCCACGGGGCGCGACGAGCCTACGGCCGCGCCGGCCTGGACGGCCAGCGCCCTGACGAGCTCCATGTTCTTCTTGTCGCCTATGCCCTTGCCCGCGCTGACGACGCGCTCGGCCTGGGCTATGGGTGTGTCGGCGTCGATGCCGACCGAAAAGTCGTAGCCGTCCTTCTTCAGCGCGGCCACGAGGGCGTCCACGCGCTCCTTGGCCGTGCCGTCCTTCAGTATCGTCTTCTTGCGCTCGCCCGTGATGGGGCCGCCCTTCTTCTTCCTGAAAGCGGACTCGTCCTTGGGCGCCTTGCCT
>JAISXZ010000015.1 GCA_031270275.1 Eubacteriales Family XIII. Incertae Sedis bacterium
CATCCGCGCCGGGAAAGTCAAAACTGTCATCGCCAATGACATATCCAGATACGCGAGGGGTTTCACGCTCTTTATGCGGTTCCTCGATGAAGCGAAGCGACACGGCGTCACGTTGGTGACGGCGACCGACGGCGAAGTCGTCTTCCCCGAATGTAGTGTCAACGCAACGCGGGTGGGCAGCGTATAACCCGCTCGCCCGTTCACAAAAAGTTTACAAATTTTATTTTGGTTCTGACTTGACACGAGCCGATGCGGGATTATCCGGCGTCTGTGGGTCCGAAACTATTTTACACCGCCTCTTGCCGTTCTGGATGGGCGCAAAATGGTATTTTCTTAACCAAAATATGTAAGATAAAAAATTTTTAGAAAATTTAGTCTGAATACTTGCATTTTTGGTTTTGAGAGTTTACAATAGGAGTGTGGTTATCCCCCTAATAACCTCATTAATCTCTAATCCCAATACCCCTTTTGAACAAGATAAGCTGCTCCCCTGCAGCTTATCTTGTTTATAGGGCCATTTTTCGCGGATCCTCATGCGCGGGGGCGGTCGGGGCGCGTGGCCGGGGCGCAGGGGGGGGCTTGGGCGCGTGGCCGACACGCGGGGAAGGCCGGGGCGCGTGGCCGGGGCGCGGGGACAGCCGGCGCAGATACGTGGCCGACGCGGCGCCGCGAAGGATCCGGCGACGCGCGCGTTTTTTTTGGAGCCGCCATGCATTTCGTCGATAGGCATTGCGAGGATAGCTTCTACTCGTCCGAAGGCTTTGACTTTTACTTCGGCGACGTCCGCCTAGGCGTATTCGATATAGAGACGACGGGCCTTGCCCCCGGCAAGGCCCGTTTCGTGCTGGGAGGCCTGCTGACGCCCTGCGTCGGAGGCGTCAGGCTAAGGCAGTTCTTTTCCGACGGGGGGCATGAGGAGACGGAAATCCTCGATCTGTACATGGACGCGCTTTCCGAAACCGACGTGCTTTTCAGCTACAACGGCGATAGGTTCGATCTGCCCTTCCTCGCCGGCCGGCTTGAGCGCCGCCACAGGGACGCGGGCTTCCGCGAGAGCCTTAGCGTGGACATGTACCGCGTCGTCCGCTCGCACTCCAACCTGCGCTCGCTGCTGCCCAACCTGAAGCAGAAGACGGTGGAGGGCCACATGGGGCTGCGGCGCGGCCGCCAGGACCGCATCTCCGGCGCCGACAGCGTGCGTCTGTACTACGAATACCTCGCGTCCAAGTCGCCCGAGCTGCTTCGCCTTATCCTGCTGCACAACAGCGACGACCTATTGCAGCTGGCGCGCGTGCTGCGCATCTTCGACAGCCTCGACATCCACGAGATCGCCTTCCACGTGGGCTTCCCGGCGAAAATCGGGGAGGTACTGGCCTTTATCGACGGCATAGGCCTGCGCGGCGAGGCGCTGGAGTGCCGCGGGCGCTACAAGTCGCTGCCCTACGACTGCGTGCTTTTCGACGAGGGCTTCCACGCATCCTTCGACAGCGGCGGGAACAGCTTCTCCATACAGGTGCCCTGCATAGCCGAGAGGGGCCTGCTGCTGGCGGACATCGAGGGGCTGGGGCTGGATCCCGCCGCGTTTTCAGGCGATGACGCCTTCCAGAGCGGCTATCTGGTGCTCAGGCAGGGGGCGGCCGTCAATTACGGGCCGGCCAACCGCCTCGCGAAGGAGGTCACGCGGGCCGCTATGTCGAGGTTCTCGCCGTGAAGACGAGATTTTGCTTTTAACGGGCGGCAAATTCTGCTATAATGACCGCATGGGATGCGGTTAAGGGCTGTATTGCCCCGCATAGGGCGCGGTCATTGGCAAGAAAAGGATTCGATTCTGCATGCGTATATATTCAAGACTTGACGAAGCGTTCATGAACGCGTTTCCGGTACCCTTCGACGACCGCTCGAAGCTTGTGCTTTTCAGCGACGTGCACAGGGGCGACGACAGCCTTTCGGACGAGTTCGCCCGCAACCGCCATATATATTACCACGCGCTGAATTACTATTACCAGAACGATTTTTCGTATATAGAGGTGGGGGACGGCGACGAGCTTTGGGAAAATCCGGGCTTGAAGCGCATATACAACTCGCATCTGTCCATCTTCGGCCTTTTGAAGAAGTTCCACGCCTCGCACAGGCTTTACATGATATACGGCAACCACAACATGCAGATGAAGCATGAAAACTACGTGAAGGACAACATGTACACCAGCCAGGACGACTACCTGGAGACGACGGACGATCTGTTCCCCGGCATCAACGTGCATGAGGCGCTGGTGCTGAAGCACAGGGACACCGAGCAGGAGATATTCGTCGTGCATGGGCACCAGGGCGACCTGATGAATGACCAGCTATGGGGCTTTACATACCTTGTCATGCGGTTTTGCTGGCGTTTCCTCCATCTGCTGGGCTTCCATTACGTATCCAGCCCCGCTAGAAACAGGGCAAAACGCCATCGGCTAGAAAAATATTTCAGGAGATGGAGCCTCACGAACGGCCTGGTCATCATCTGCGGCCACACGCACAGGCCCAGGTTCCCATCCCTAGGCGAGCCGGCCTACTTCAACTGCGGCTGCTGCGTGCACCCGAGGGGCATAACCTGCCTCGAGATAGTCTACGGCAAGATATGCCTGGTGGCCTGGCGCATGCACAGCAAGCGCGACGGCAGCCTGTACATAAGGCGCAGCATAATAAAGGGGCCGGAGCCCATCATCAACTTCTGCCCTAAGATGAGCTATTGCAGCCAGGACGAATGAGAAAGGAGCCTGAATATATGGCCGACAGCCCAAAGCCCGTCCGGGACATAGCCGAGACGGCCCGCGACGTGAAGGCCGGCAGTTTCCGCATGGCCTCGCTCTCCGAGAGCCTGCGCAACGGCGCGCTGCGCGCCATAGCCAAATCGCTTTTGGAGAATGGGGAGGCCATCTTTGCGGCCAACCGCGAGGATCTCTCCGCCGGCGCCGAAAGCGGCCTGGCGGAGCCCCTGATGAAGCGCCTGAAGTTCGACAGGCAGAAGCTCAGGGATTCCGTCAAGGGCATCGAGGACCTCATAGGGCTGCCCGACCCGCTGTTTCGGACGGCCTTCGTCCGCCAGCTGGACGAGGGGCTTGTCCTGCGGCGCGTCACCTGCCCGATAGGGGTCATAGGGGTCATATTCGAGTCGCGCCCGGACGCGCTGGTGCAGATAGCGTCCCTGTGCCTGAAAAGCGGGAACTGCGCGATACTCAAGGGAGGCAGCGAGGCGGCGGCCACCAACAGGGAGCTTTTCCGGCTGATACGCGACGCCGGGCTTGGGGCCGGGCTCCCGGAGAGCTTTCTGACGCTGGTCGAGACGCGCGCCGACATAGGCGCGCTCATGGGCTGCCACGAATCCATAGACCTTCTCATACCTCGGGGCTCCAACGAGTTCGTGCGCCACATAATGGATCATTCGAGCATACCCGTCATGGGGCATTCCGACGGCATCTGCCACATATACGCCGACAAGTCCGCCGATCCGGGCAAGGCCATACCCGTCATACGCGACGCCAAGACGCAGTACGTCGCCGTGTGCAACGCTGTGGAATGCCTGCTCGTGCACCGCGATATAGCCGAAAGCCTGCTGCCTGCGGTCCATGCCGACCTGACGCGGCTGGATGTGACGCTGCGGGGCTGCCCCGAAACCCTGAAGATAATACCGGCCATACCGGCCGAGGAAGGGGATTTTGGCAGGGAGTATCTGGACTATACGATGGCGGTCAAGGTCGTGGACGGCATTGACGAGGCCATAGGCCACATAAACCGTTTCGGCTCGCACCATACCGACTGCATAATCACGGAGGACGCCGAGGCCGCCGAGCGCTTCATGCTCATGGTGGACTCCGCGGGCGTCTATCAGAACTGCTCGACGCGCTTTGCTGACGGATTCCGCTACGGATTCGGCGCGGAGGTGGGCGTAAGCACCGGCAAGCTGCACGCCAGGGGGCCTGTGGGGCTCGACGGCCTCGTGACCTACAAATACAGGCTGTACGGCGGCGGGCATGTGGTGGCGGATTATGCCGAGGGGCGCCGCAGCTTCAATTTCCGCGATCTGTAGTTACTATTCAAACCCCACGCCATTTTTGCGCCATCTCATCTAAGCCTCTCGTACAGCCTTAGCGCCTCGCTGACGACCTGCCACATGTCGAGGTATCTGTAGGAGCCGAGGCGCCCGCCGAAAAACACGTCTTCCTCCCGCTCCGCCAGCGCGAGGTATTTACCGTAGACGGCGGCGTTTTTCGCGTCGTTCACGGGGTAGTAGGGCTCGTCGCCGGCCGCCCATGCCTTCGGGTATTCCCTCGTTATGACCGTCTTTTCCTGGGTCCCGAACTCAAAATGCTTGTGCTCTATGATGCGCGTGTAGGGCGTCTCCGCGGACGTGTAGTTCACGACGGCGTTGCCCTGGAAATCCGGCATGTCCATGACCTCTGTCTCGAAAACGAGGCTCCTGTACTCCAGCCCGCCGAACATATGCCCGTAATACTCGTCTATCATGCCGGTATAGACGGTTTTCGCGGCCGATTCCCCGTAGGCGTCCCTGTCGCTGAAATAGTCCGTGCCGAGCCTTAGGTCGCATTTTTCCAGCATCCCTTCTATTATCCGGTTGTAGCCGCCTATGGGCACGCCCTGGTATCTGTCGCTGAAGTAGCTGTTGTCAAAGGAAAACCTCAGGGGGATCCTCCTGATGATGAAGGCGGGCAGCTCCGAGCATTTCCTGCCCCACTGCTTTTCCGTGTAGCCCTTTATGAGCTTCTCGTAGATGTCGCGGCCCACGAGCGAAAGGGCCTGCTCCTCAAGGTTCCTGGGCTCCGCGGCGGGGACGCGCTGCCTTTCCATCTCCGCCCGCGCGGCGGCCGGGCTCGCCGTCCCCCAAAGCCTGTAGAAGGTGTTCATGTTGAAGGGCAGATTGTAGAGCTCCCCCCTGTAATTCGCCAGTGGCGCGTTCGTGTATCTGTTGAACTCGGCGAAGCGGTTCATGTACTCCCATATGCCCCTGTCGTCGGTGTGGAAAATATGGGGCCCGTATCTGTGGACATTGATGCCCTCGACGCTTTCGCAGCGGACGTTGCCGCCCGCGTGGGGGCGCCTGTCGATCACGAGGCACTTCTTCCCGTCACGCGAAGCCTCGTAGGCAAAGGTCGCGCCAAACAGCCCCGCGCCCACTATCAGATAGTCGTACATGCCATGCCCCCCTGTCTTCGATTGATGATGCTTGAATTGAAGCCGCTTGGATTGACGTCACTTGAATTGACGTCACTTGAATTGATGCCACTTGAATTGACGTCACTTGAATTGATGCCGCTTGAATCGAGGCTATTCCAGCGCCGCCGACAGAAACATCTCCAGCGCCATGCCATCCTTGAGAATGCCCTCCTTTATGTTCCTGTCCGCCTCGCAGGCGCGCCTTAGCACGGCCCGCAGCCTGTCCCTGGAAAACCGGCCCGCCTGTCCCGCCGCGATCTTCAGCCTGTACTCGTTCACGTCCATCCTTGCCGCGATTTCGCCCATCGTCATGCCCGAATCCATCAGCTCGCGCAGCGACAGCATCAGGTCGAACTGCGAAAACAGCAGGCCCAGCAGCTTGTAGACGCTTTCGCCGGAGGCCATCAGCTCGCCCAGCAGCCGAAACGCCTCGCCGCTGTCCCCCCTGCCCACCGCGTCCGAAAGGGCGAACACGTTCTGGCTCAGGCCGGACGACATGACGGCCGCGACGTCCGCGCTGCCTATCTCGTCGCCGTCGCAATAGGCGGCAAGCTTTTTTATGTCGTTCTCCACGCTGTACAGGCTGTATTCGGAATCCCTGTCGAAGTAGCCCGTCATGTCGATGAACTCGCGGATGACGGAGGGCCGCGCTTTTTTGCCCTCGTTCCTCAGGCGCTTTTCCACGAAGGCGCGCAGATCGCCCGGATCGAGCGCCGAGAACTCGTAGACGCCGCCTGCCTTGACGGCGGCCTTGTAGAGCCTCTTTCTTTTGTCCGCCGCGCGCGCCGTCATCGCCAGTATGCAGCCAGGCGGGACCGAGCCCATGTATCCCATCAGCGCGTCCTCGCCGAATCGCTCCGCGATCCTGCCGCCCTCGCCCGAAAGAAGCCCCTCGCTGTCGAGGGCGACGAGCTTGGCCCCCCCGCCCATGGGAAGCGTCTCGCAGTGCGATATCACCGTCGCGGCGTCCGTCTCCGCCGCGTCGAGCCTGACGAAATCCACGGCGGCAAGCTCGGGCGGGATGTACTTGCTGGCGATGGCGTCCAGGGCCCACTTCACGAGAAACTGCTCCCTTCCGAACAGCAGGACGAACGAGGGGACGCTGCCTTCCGCCAGCTCCCTGCCCATGCGCCTGAACGCGTGCTCGTCCTTGGCCACGTATGCCCTGCCCGCCATAATAGCCCCCGCTGCCCCCGCTATCCGCCGCCCGGGGGGATCGTCGTCCTGACCGAGGCCCTGCCGTCCTCCGACACGCTGAAAAGCACCGCGCCCGACAGATCGTTCCTGTATACCATTATACCGCGTTTCCCGATTTTTTCAAGCGCTATGGGATGCGGATGCCCGAAGCTGTTCTTGCCGACCTGGATCACCGCGACGTCCGGGGATATGGCGTCCAGGAAGGACTCGTCCGTGGAGTAGCGGCTTCCGTGATGCCCCACCTTAAGCAGGCTGCATTCCAGCGCGTCCTCCCGGCCCCTGTACGCGGCGGTCAGCGCAGCCTCGCCCTCAAAGCCCAGATCGCCCGTCATGAGCGCGGAAAACCCTCTGTAGACCAGCTTCATAAGCAGGCTGCTCTTGTTTTCGTCCTCCTCGGCATAGTCCCCGGCCGCATCCCCCGCGCCTGCGTCAGGGGCCTCCGGGAAAAGCACGTCCACGTACACGTCCTTCCCCAGGGCCACCCTCTGGCCCGCCCGAAGATACATGATCTGTTCCGCGTCAAGCCCCGTCTCCCGCAGTATCTCGTCCTGTCTCGGCCTGTTCCCCTCGTAGACCGCCAGCCTCTCGACGGGCATCTCCTGCGCCAGCTCGACCACCCCCCGATAATGGTCGGTATGCAGATGCGTCACCAGCGCCAGGTCTATCTTCGCCACCCCGTTTTTCAGCAGATAGGGCAGCAGCACGTCCTTGCCCACGTTGCGCGTGACGCTGCCGCCGCCGTCGATGAGTATGTTCTTTCCGTCCGGCGTGCGTATGTGCAGGCTGTCGCCCTGGCCGACATCCACGAAGACCAGGGCGCTCCTGTCCCAGCCCAGCCCCGGCGCCGCCCCCGCCAGCGCGACGACGCAGGCCAGCGCGACGCCCGTCCACGCGATGCGCCTGCGGCTGCGCCGCTGCCAGAACACCCGAAAGGTCTCCGACGAAAGGGCGAAAAACAGTCCGTAGTAGAGCGCGAGCAGCGCGGGCGGGGGGCTGACCACGAGCCGGTGGCCCCATTCCGCAGAATACGCGGCGCTGTTCAGTGCGCCCATGAGGTCTATCAGCATCTCTGCGGCCGCGGAGCCTATGCCGAAAAGCGTCTCGCTGACGTACATCAGCGCCATAAGCCCCAGCCCTATGGGTATGATTATGCCCGCCAGGAATATGACGGGGATGTTCAGCAGGAAGGCGGCGGCCGAAAAGTAGTTGAACGCGTAGGCCGTGTAGGGCGCCATGCCGGCCTGTATCGCGATCAGGGGCAGCGCGCCGCGCAGCGCGTTTCTTGACAGCATCCTTCTGCGAAGCGCGGGGTTTTCCGCCGCCGTGCGCGAACCGCCGTCCGGGCTGCCGTCCGGGCTGCCGTCGGCCCGAGCCCTCGGGCGCCCGGCCATGGCCAGCTCCTCCTTCGTCGGCGCCACGTAGCGATCCGCGAAGGGTATGGCGAAGGCCATGGAGAAGATGGCGAGGAAGGAGAGCTGGAAGCCCATGTGGAACAGCTGCAGCGGGTTTATGGCCAGCATGGCGCCCGCCGCCGCGCAGGCACCCGTCAGCAGATCGTAGCGTCTTCGCAGCAGCACGGATATTATGTGCGTCAGTATCATCAGCGAGGCCCTGACCACGGACGGGGCGAACTGCGCCAGGGCAGCGTAGAAGAACAGGGCCGCAGCGGCCGTCCCCGACTGGAGCGGCCCCTTGCCTCCCCCCAGCAGCTTTATGACAAAGGCGTAGACTATGGCTACGTGGATGCCGCTGACGCTCAGTATGTGCGCCGTCCCGTTTTTCTGGAAGCTCTCGTAAAGGCTGTCGTCCATGAGGCTTTTGTCGCCGAACATCATGCCCGCGAGAACCCCTGCCGCGTCCTCCCCCATGCTCTCGCCCACGCGCTCAATCAGGCTGTACTTGAGTACCGCGAGCCGGTTGAGAAGCCCGCCCCATAGGGCCCGCGCGGGATTGCCGCCGTCCCCGGCCAGAGGGGCGAGGCCGTCGTCGTCGAGCGACAGGATGGCCCTGATATTCATCGTCTTAAGATACATGCGGTAGTCGAAGCAGTTCGGATTGCGCCTTTCCGTCGGCAGGGACACGGTTCCGCGCACGCGCACGGCCGCGCCTACGAGCGCGGAGGGATCGACGTTCTCGCCGCTTACCTGAAGCAGCAGCCTCCTGCCGGCGACAGGGGAACTGCCGTCGGGCGCGAGCACGATCCTGTGGTAGTTGGGCGTCCCGTCATAGGCCGGGGCGCCTTTCTCCTGCCACAGGGGCGCCAGCGCGCGCGACTGCACGGAAAGCACCATGCCGCTGACCTCCGCAGTCTCCCCCACAAGGGCCTCGAGCGGGTCGGCCACGGCGAGCCTGGCGCCGCAGTACAGCCCGCCGGCGGCCAGGACGGCGAGGAACAGGGGCAGGGCCCGCGCCAGGGGGGACAGGACGACGCCGCACACGCGCCCCTCGTAGAGCGCGTAGGCAAGCAGGGCGAGCGCGATGGCGAAGCAGCCCGCGTAGAAAGCGGCGGGGGGCGAAAACAGGCGCTCGAGCCCTATCCCTGAGGCAAAAAACAAAAATGCAAAACACAGCGGCCTTCTCATAGGAGAAGAATACCATGTTTTACATTTTATGTCAAGATTTTTTTTTTTTACGCTTCCTTTCCCGTGGCGTCAGTCGTCAAAATTAAGCCAGTCGGGTATGCCGTTCTCGACAGGCGCGGCGGGATCCCCGCCGTCGGCGCCGCTGTCCGGCGGCGTGGGGGGCGGGATGCCTGCGGAGGAGCCGTCGGACCCTTGCGGCGTGCCTCCGGGGCCCTGCACCGCCGGCTGCGTCGTAATGCCGGGCTGGGTCACGGCGGCCGCGCCCGCGTCACCGGCCCGATCCTGCTCGAGGCCGTTGTAATAGTCCTCGTCGCGCATCACGCCGTCCCAGTAGAAGCTCGTGCTGAGCTCCTGGCCCGGGCCTATGGGGAAGGCCTCGGGGTCGCCGTTATGCAGATGGCAGTAGTATTCGGGCTTGGGGATCGGGTTCTCCGGATCGCCCGTGTCGAAGGGTATCCTTGCCGGGCAGTAGGGCGTCGCCAAAAAGCCCGAGACCGGGCAGATATGTGCGGGGGCGCTGGCGATGTCCACGGTCGTCGGCTCCGTGCCTATCACGAAATACTCGGAGCGCGTGGCGCTGTAGGCGCCGGGCAGCAGCCCCGAGGATCTGTCCACCGTCATCGAATGCACGTTGGAGGGGGCGCCTGGAAAGCTGCCGCGCTCCGTGCCCTCGCACACCTGCTGCATTATCTTGCTCCAGACGCGCGCCGCCGCGCCGGAGCCTTCCGACATCTCGACGCTCACGTCGCAGCCTATCCACAGCGACGCCGAGTACTGCGGCGTAAACCCCACGAACCACGCGTCGTACTTCTCGCTCGTCGTGCCGGTCTTGCCCCCTACGGGCTGGGCGGCTATGGAAGCCCTGCCCGCTATGCCGTTCGTGACCGTCCCCCTTAGCATGTCCGTCATTATGAACGCCACGCCGGGGTCCATGGCCTGGTTCGTGTAGGGCTCGCGGCTGATTATGATCTCGTCTACGCGGTTTGTTATCCTCGTGTAGGGGCGGGGCTCGACGTAGAGGCCCTCGTTGGGGAAGGCGCCGTAGGCGGCCGCCATCTCGAGCGGGGATATGCCGTGCGTCATGCCGCCGAGAGCAAGGGCGGCGGGGTTCATGTCGTTCGTGGTGCCGGTCTCGACGAGGGTGGAGACGCCGAGCGATTTCAGGAAGCTTGCCGAGCGTTCGGCCCCTATGTTCATCTGGACCTTTACGGCGTTCACGTTGACGGACTGCTCTATCGACGTGCGCACGGACATAAGCCCCCTGTAGCCGCCGTACCAGTTCTTCGGCCATACGTTGCCGTTGTACGACATCTCCGCGTCGAGCACCCCGCTGGCCGCGGTCCAGTAGTTGCCATAGCTGAGGTCCCCTTCGGTTATGGGCTCCATCCGGGCCCCCATCTGCAGGGCGGGGGCGTAGACGCCGATGGGCTTTATCGAGGATCCCGGCTGCCTTGGGCTGGCGGCCCTGTTGTACAGCAGGCGGCCCTTCGTGTTGCGGCCGCCCACCATGGCCTTGATCTCGCCGGTCTTGTGGTCAATCACCACCATGGCGGCCTGCGGCTGGACGACCTGCTGCTTGAGCGAATAGCCGCTGGGCCCCACCATCGCGCCGACGTCGGAAAAGTTGAATATGCCGGGGTTTTTCAGGAAAAACTCGCCCTTTATGACGAGATCCCCGCTCTCGTTCTTCGACTTGTATTCCGCAGGTATCATTATGACGCCGCCGCGCACGATGTAGTTGGTCTTGTCCTCGTCCTGGATGTAAAGATCCTTGAACTCGACGCTGTAGTCGCTGACGCCGTTCACCGTGGTCGAATAGAAGTTCAGGCGCTTTTTGGCGAACAGCACAAGGTCGCCGTTGGGCTGCGGCTCGTATTCCTCGGGCAACAGCGCGAAGTTCCCGTCAACATCGAAGATGTTTTCGTAGCTGTAGAGCAGGATGTTGCCGTTCGCGTCCAGTATGTTGCCGGCGCGGTCCTTTTTCCCCTGGACCTTGGGGAAGTTGGCGTTGTCGGAGAACTCGGCCTCTATGAGGGCCTGAATGCGGGGATCCATGGTCGTGTATATCTTCAGCCCGCCGTTGTACGCCATCTGGAGGGCCTCGTCTTCGCTGAGGTCGAATTCCGTCATCAGGTCCTCGGTCACCCTGCCGATGACGAAGTCCGTGAAGTAGTTCGCCTTGACGTTCTCGCTGTCGAATCGCGGCTTAAGGCAGTCCCGCAGGCTGGCTGCCATGGACGCGTCGTATTCAGCCTGCTCTATATAGCCCTGTTCGAGCATCAGGCCGAGGATCATGTTCTTTCGGCCCTCTATGGCGTCGCTGTACACGTAGGCGTACTGGTCGCCCAGGGCGAGCAGGTTCGGGTCGTCCAGCGAGACGTCCTCGCGCTGCACGGTCTGGACCATGGCGTACCTGGAGGGCGCCTTGGGGAGGCTCGCGATGGCCGCGCATTCCAGCAGGCTGAGATCCTGCACGTCCTTCGAGAAGTAGAACTGGGAGGCCGCCTGCGCGCCGAAAGCCCGGTTGCCGAAGGGTATGGTGTTCATGTACGCCTCGAGTATCTGCTCCTTCGTGAGCCTGTTTTCGATCTGGAGCGAATAGTAGGCCTCCTGTATCTTTCGCCTGAGCGTGCGCTTGGACATGTCCTCGGGGAGCCATAGGTTGCGGGCCAGCTGCTGGGTGATGGTGCTGGTCCCGCTTATCTGGCCGCCGCCCACGACGCTGTCCCGTATGGCGCCCACTATGCGCACCACGTTGAAGCCGTGATGCGTCCAGAACGTCTTGTCCTCGACGGAGACGATGGCGTCTATGAGGTCCTGCGGCAAATCGCTGTAGAGGACGCTTGTGCGCATGCCGTCGCCCATGTAGATGTCGTCTATCACGTTGCCGGCGCTGTCGTACAGCGTGGAGTTCTGGGTGAGCAGGGACGAAATGTCGTTCGGGTCTATCTCCGGCGTGTCCGAAATGATGGAATTCACGTACACGCAGCCGCTTATGCCGCAGGCCACGGCGGCTAGCACCAGCAGGCTCAGCAGCAGGCGGATCGGGTGGAAGCGGCGCTTTTTCTTCCCTTTTTTGCGGCCCCCGCCGCCCCGGCCGCCCCGGCCGTCCCTGCCCGCGCCGTCGCCCGCACCCGCGCTTTCGCCTGCGGCGGCGCGGGGCGAATACGCGACGCGCTCGCCCGACGCGGCCCTCGACGCGGCCGCAAGCGCCGACGCCGGATCCTGGGCGCCGTCCGCGGGCCCGCTGCCGGAAAAGCTGACGCTCCTTCCCGACGGCTGCCCCTTGCGCGCCTGCGCGGGCGCCGCCGGGCCTCTGTTCAGGCCCTCGCTTATCTTGTCGAATTCCCTGAAGAATTCCGCGATGTCCTTGTCGCCCTGGATTTTGTTTTCGTCCGCCAAACAGATCACCCGCTTTTCAAAGCCAACCGTCATCGCCCCGCCGACCGAACATCGGACTAAGCCATTCAGATCCTAAATAGCCTTTTGCGGTTATTATACCATAAACGCGGAGCGCAGCGAAGCCGTTTATGGTATCCGCCATGTGCGTTTTCGCCGAAGGCGAAAAAATCGCACGGCATTCCAATCCGTATAATAACCGCGCCTTTTGCGGTTATTAT
>JAISXZ010000042.1 GCA_031270275.1 Eubacteriales Family XIII. Incertae Sedis bacterium
TTTCGTCAGGCAAGGCGCAAAACGTAGGCGAACCCGAAGGTTCGGCGAGGCTTTGCAACGCAGCCTGGCGGAAAAAAGATCGGCGTTTATAAAGTTTTAGGTGACGCAGGACACTAGAAAATGTGGATGTTGGAGTGAAGCGGGACGGGGCCCACTCCAACATTTTTTGCTTGCCGTCCGTTTTTTTGTTTGCGGGGCGCGGCCTCGCGCGGGGCGCAGGTCCCGCCGGCCCTAGGGCGGGCGGAAACGGCGTGTCCGCAGGGCAGCCGCGTTTGGGCAGTCGCTTGGTTGAAGAGATAAGGATGAGGATCGATCACGAGCACGTCGCCAAGGAGCTGTTCGGCAGCCTCGACGTGAACCTCGGGATAATAGAGGACAGCTACGACGTGAGCGTCGTCCAGAGGCAGGACGAGATAGTCCTGAAGGGGGGCGAGGCCGCGGAGGCGGGTGAGGCGGTGTCCGAGCTCCTGGGCATACTGGAGTCGGGCGGAAGGCTTGACCCGCAGACCGTCAACTACGTCGTCGGCCTCCAGCGAAAGGGCCTGTCATACAGGGCCAGCAACGTGAACCGCGACGTGATATGCTTCACGCACAGGGGCAAGCCCGTCAAGGCCAAGACCATGGGCCAGGCGGAGTACGTGAAAAGCATACGCGAGCGCGATCTGGTTTTCGGCATAGGGCCGGCCGGCACGGGCAAGACCTATCTTGCCGTCGCCATGGCTGTGAACGCCTTCAAGAACAGGGAATCCGAGAAGATAATACTGGCGCGCCCCGCTGTGGAGGCCGGCGAGAGGCTGGGCTTCCTGCCCGGCGATCTCCAGGAGAAGGTTGACCCCTATCTGCGCCCGCTGTACGACGCCCTCTATGAGATGCTGGGCAGGGACGCCGCGCTCAGGATGAAGGAGAGGGACGGCGTGGAGGTCGTGCCGCTCGCCTACATGCGGGGCAGGACGCTCGACCGTTCCTTCATAATCCTCGACGAGGCCCAGAACACCACGAAGGAGCAGATGAAGATGTTCCTCACGAGGCTCGGCGTGGGCTCGAAGGCCGTGATAACGGGGGACGTGACGCAGATAGACCTGCCGGACGGCAGGAAATCGGGCCTGCTGCACGCGGCGAAGGCGCTGGGGCATGTCAAGGGGATCGATTTCTGCTTCCTTAAGGAGAGCGACGTGGTGCGCCACCCGCTGGTGCGCAGGATAATAGGCGCCTACGAGAGCTTCGAGCGCGAGGATCCCGGGGCCGACGGGTAGCGCGCCGACGTTTGGGCGGCCGGCAGGGGCCGCAGTGGAGCCATACCGACATGAAGATAATTTTCAGCGACGAGAGGATGCCGGGGGAGAAGGTGATCGGGCTCATGACGGAGGCCGGGTCCCTCTGCGCCGCCGAGAAGGGCCTGGACCCCTCGGGCATAGAGGTGAGCGTGACCTTCGTGGGCACGGACGAGATGCGCGAGCTGAACCACGCGCACCGAGGCAGCGACGCGATTACGGACGTGCTGTCGTTCCCGCAGTACGGCGCCGGCGAGGAAATACCCGCCGGCGACGAGATACCCGCCGGCTCCTGCGTCTCCATAGGCGACGTCGTCATATGCTCCGAGCAGGCCCTGCTCCAGGCGGACGACTTCGGCCACACGCCCGAAAGGGAGCTGGTCTATCTGTTCGTGCACAGCCTTTTCCATCTGCTCGGCTACGACCATGGCACGGGCGGCGAGCGCGCGGAGATGCGCGGCGCGGAGGAAAGGATAATGGAGCGGCTTGGGCTCGCAAGGGACTGAGGGAACGTCGCGAAATGGCATGAAAACAGGTTTTGTAGGCATAATAGGCAGTCCGAACGTAGGCAAATCCACGCTTATGAACAGCATAATCGGGGAGAAGATAGCCATAGCGACGGACAAGCCCCAGACGACGCGCAACCGCATACGCGGCATATTCACCGACATCAGGGACGACGGCGGGGACAGCGCCCAGATGGTGTTTATCGACACGCCCGGCATACACAGGCCGAGGAACAGGCTCGGCGCCTACATGACGGCGGCGGCCGCCGACACGCTCAGGGAGGTCGATGCCGTCGTTTTTGTGGTCGATCGCGCCCCGCGCGAGGGCGCGGACGATCCTGTCGTCAGCCTGCTCGCGGGCGTGGACACGCCCAAGATCGCCGTCATAAACAAGATCGACACGATGCCGCCCGATCTTTTCAGGTCCGTCTTCGGGCAGTACGAGCGCCTGGGGCTGTTCAGGCACGTGATAGGCGTGTCCGCCCTGGAGGGCAAAAACGTCGGGAAGCTTGTGGACATGCTGAAGGGGCTGCTTGGGGAAGGCCCCATGTTCTTCCCCGCCGACATGGTCACGGACCATCCCGAGCGCTTCATAGCCGCGGAGATAATCCGCGAGAAGCTGCTGCTCTACCTGGACGACGAGGTGCCGCACGGCGTGGCGGTATCCATAGAGAGCTACGAGGAAGCCCCCGGAAGGGCGCGCATAGGCGCGGTGATATACTGCGAGAAAAAATCCCACAAGGGCATCATCATAGGCAAGGGCGGCAGGAAGCTGAAGGGCGTCGGCAAGAGCGCGCGCGCCGAGATAGAGAGCCTGCTCGGCGCGAAGGTGTATCTGGAGCTGTGGGTCAAGGTCAGCGAGAGGTGGCGGGACAGCGAGTTCCATCTGCATTCGCTGGGCTACGGCGGGTAGGCGGGCGGCATGCACACCTATACCGAGGCCGTCATACTCAGCCAGATACAGATACTCGGCGGCAAGCGCATGATACACATGCTCTCCGAGGAATTTGGCAGGATAAGCGCCGGCACCTCGCTGCACGCGGCCCCGAAAAGCGGCGCGCTGCTCGCGCTGAAGCCCTTTACGCGCGGCATGTACGGGATAAGGAAGTCGCGCGCGGGCTACCGCGTGGAGAGCGCCGAGGTCATTTCCAGCCATTACCGCATAAGCGACAGCGTCGAGAAGTACGCGGGCTGCGCCTGGGCGCTCGAGTTCGCGGGCAAGCTGCTGCCCGAGGACGCCCCCGCGCCGGCGCTGTTCCGCCTGCTCGCGGAGTTCCTGGGCATGATGGAGGCCCGCGCGAAAAGCTTCGACACGCTGACGCTCGCCTATGTCTTCGGCGCGCTGCGCATATGGGGGGCCCTGCCGGAGACAGACAGATGCGCCGCCTGCGGCGAAGGGGCGCCCGGCGCGGCCTGGTTCAGCGCGCGCGACGGCGGCGTCGTCTGCGACAGCTGCGCCGAGGCGCGGAAAATTGCCGAAAATCATGGCGGCGAAGGCTTGCTTTATCCCGTGAATTTTGGTATAGTGAAGAAAATGAAGTACTTTGCGGGGCATGAATTGAAGGATTTTGAAAACCTAGCGCTTGAAGGGGAGTCTTCGGAGCTGCTGTGGCGCATGATCAGAGGGCATCTTTCGTACCATCTTGATATCGGGAGGCTGAAGGCGGAGGGCCTGATGCGCCTAGGCGGCTCCGACTGAGCGGCGCCGCCCAGTCCCCTGCCTTTAGGCATGGGGATCGCCGCCCGATACGGCCGGCAGGCCTGAATGGAGGTAGTCATGGAAATAACTCTTGAAAAGATCGAACTGGTGAAGGACAGGACCGGCGTCAGCTACAGAGAGGCGAAGGAGGCCCTCGAGGCGGCGGATGGCAGCGTCGTGGACGCCATCATAAACATCGAGGAGACCATCAACATGGGCGGCCGGGACAAGGCCGGCGAGCGCGAGTCGCAGCTTTTGAAAAAGATACGCGCGGCCGTGAGGAAGGGCAACGTCAGCAGGATCCGGGTCAGGAAGGACGACTTTATTATCCTGAACCTGCCGGTGAACGCGGGCATAGTCGGGGCGGTGCTCGCGCCCTGGGCGGCGCTGGCCGGCGTCATAGCGGCCTTCGGCACCCGATGCGTCATAGAGCTCGTAAAGGACGACGGCGAGGTCGTCGAGATAAGCGAAAGGGCGAGCGACACCATCGACGAGGTCCTCGAAAAGGGCGCCGACATAGTGGACGAGGTGGTTGACAGGGGCTCGGAGGTCTTCGACAGCGTCCGCGCCAAGACGCAGGAGGCCATAAGCAAGGTCAAGCGCGCGTCGCGGCCGGACGGGGGCGACGACGATGACGACGCCTGGTTCGAGAACGACGACGGGGATTACGTGTTCACGGCGGCCGGCGGCGCGAAGGCCGAAGGCGAGGCCGGCGCCGCGGAGAGCTACGAGGGCGCCGAGGGGGAGGACGCGGAGAAAAAGGCAGGCGATGATGGGCAATGACAGCGTGACGATGGAACGGCTCGTGGCCCTTGCCAAAGGCAGGGGCTTTGTCTATCCGGGATCGGAGATATACGGCGGGCTTGCGAACACCTGGGACTACGGCCCGCTGGGCGTGGAGCTGAAGAACAACATCAAGAAGGCCTGGTGGAAGAAGTTCGTGCAGGAGTCCAGGCTCAACGTGGGGATCGACTCGGCCATACTGATGAACCCCAGGGCCTGGGTCGCGTCGGGGCATGTGGGCGGCTTCGCCGACCCGCTGGTGGACTGCAGGAAGTGCAGGGCCCGTTTCCGGGCCGACAAGCTCATAGCCGATTTCGTCATGGAGCGCGACGGCATGGCGGCGGCGACGGACGGCTGGCCGAACGCGAAGATGGAGGGCTTCATCGCCGAAAACGGCGTAAAATGCCCGGACTGCGGGGCCTCGGACTTCACGGGGATACGCCAGTTCAACCTGATGTTCAAGACCTTCCAGGGCGTCACCGAGGATTCCAAGGCGGAGCTTTTCCTGCGGCCCGAGACGGCGCAGGGCATATTCGTGAATTTCAGGAACGTGCAGAGGACCTCGAGGAAGAAGCTGCCCTTCGGCATAGCGCAGATGGGGAAGTCCTTCAGGAACGAGATAACGCCCGGCAATTTCACGTTCAGGACCAGGGAATTCGAGCAGATGGAGCTCGAGTTCTTCTGCAAGCCGGGCACGGACCTGGAGTGGTTCGGCTACTGGAAGGACCGCTGCGTGGGCTTTCTGAAAAGCCTCGGCCTGAAGGACGGGCATATAAGGCTGCGCGACCACGCGCAGGAGGAGCTTTCGCACTACAGCAACGCCACTACGGACATCGAGTACCTCTTTCCCTTCGGCTGGGGCGAGCTCTGGGGCATAGCCGACAGGACCGATTTCGATCTGCGGCAGCACATGGAGCACTCCGGGGAGGATCTGTCGTACAGGGACCCGGACACGAACGAGAAGTACGTGCCCTACTGCATAGAGCCCTCGCTCGGCGCGGACCGCGTGGCGCTGGCCTTCCTGGCGGACGCATACGACGAGGAGGAGCTGACGGACGAAAAGAGCACGGACGACAGGCGCACGGTGCTGCGCTTCCATCCCGCGATAGCCCCCTTCAAGGCGGCGGTGCTGCCGCTTACGAAGAAGCAGGCCGAACGCGCCGAGAAGCTGCATGAGGATCTTTCGGCGCATTTCCACGTGGACTACGACGCCTCGGGCAACATAGGCAAGCGGTACAGGCGGCAGGACGAGGCGGGCACGCCGTTCTGCTTCACCGTGGATTTCGACACCGAGGCCGACGGCACGGTGACGGTGCGCGACCGCGACACCATGGGCCAGATAAGGCTGGCCGCCTCGGGGCTGAAGGAGTATATAGAGAAGAAGACGATGTTTTGATGTTGACGCGGACGCCGGGTGGTTTCGATTGAAGTATCTGAACAGCAACCCGGATAGGTTCCATCGAAAGTGGGCAAGTTGCAAGCGAAGGAGGTTTGTCAAGTGGGCGACAACAAAAAACACGTGTACATGTTCAAGGAGGGCAACGGCTCGATGCGTGAGCTCCTCGGAGGCAAGGGCGCCAACCTTGCGGAGATGACCAATCTCGGCATGCCCGTGCCGCAGGGCTTCACCATAACGACGGAGGCCTGCACCCAGTACTACGCCGACGGCGAAAGGATAAACGACGGGATAAAGGCCGAAATACTCGAGTACATAAAGAAGCTGGAGGTGATAGCGGGCAAGCGCTTCGGCGACCTGGAAAACCCGCTGCTCGTGTCTGTGCGCTCGGGCGCCAGGGCCTCGATGCCCGG
>JAISXZ010000182.1 GCA_031270275.1 Eubacteriales Family XIII. Incertae Sedis bacterium
ACGCCCGTGAACGTGGGGCTGGGCGCGAAAAGCTACCAGTGGCAGCGCGAGGCTTCGGCCGATCTTTGGGAGGACATAAACGGCCAGACCGGCGCCACTTACACGCTGGCGGCGGACGACGTGGGCAAGAGGCTGCGCGTGGTGGTGTCGGCGGCGAACACGACAGGGGAAAAGAGCGCGACAAGCGCCGCCATCAGCCTGCGGGCGCGGGTCTTGCACATAGGCATAGACAGCGTGGCGAACCAAGTGTACCGGCTCCGCCTGTTCGGTCATGACGCCGGCGACGACGTGGCCTGGAGCGCGACGCAAACGGCAGAGGGCGACTTGAACGGCAAGATCAACGACGGAACGGCGGACGACGCCTACGCGAGCCTTGATTTGTCTGGGCTGCCGGCCGACGCGACGGTGACCGTGAGCGCGGTGGTGGCGAACCCGAACCTGGCCGGCGAAACGCCGACGCTGGCCATAGTGGCGGGCGCGACGATACAGCCGGAGCTCACATTGCAAATAAGCGATGTCAAGGACGAGGATGGGAACGTGGCGGCTGCGACTGTCGGCGGCACGGCCAAGCTGTCCGTGGCGGGCGGGGCGCCCGGCGCCGCTGTCAGCTATTACGCGAGCGGCCCGGCGCTGGTCGCCGGCGACCAGCTGCGCTTCACGGGGGCGGGCAGGGTAGACCTCCGGGCCGTGTCCGCCGCGGGCGGCGGCTACGTCGCGGCGATCGCAGAGGCGAGTGTCAATGTGGCCAAGGGGACGCTGGCCGCGGCCGATTTCACAGTGTCGGGCAACAGCCACGCCTACGACGGGGAGGCCAAGCAGGCGGCGCCCAGCTGCGCCAAGGCTCTGTCCGACGCCCTGTCCGTCACATACAAGGATTCGGGCGGCAACGACGCCCCGGCGCCGACGAACGCCGGAACCTACAGGATCTGGCTTTCCTTCGCCGGCGACGCCAATTACAACGCCATGGCGCCGACCGAGCTTCCCTCGGACAAGGTTCTGGCCATAGCCAAGAAGACGCCCGAAGCGGGCGACTTCAATGTGTCGGAGCACGAATCGATCTACTACGAAGACATTCCGCAGGTGCCTACTGTCAGCTTCCGCCTGGCGCAGCCCGCAGGCACGCCGGACTTGGCGGTGCTGGTCGGCGGCCAGCCAAACCAGACGAACGAGGGCAGCTACCCCATCACGGTGAGCGTGCCGGACGGCTGCCCGAACTACCTCCCCGCAAGCGGCATAGCCCTCGGCAATTTCTCGATAGGGCTTGCGGACCAGCCGCCGCAATATCTGGCGGGCGGCGGCATCGGGCCCGGAACCGATATAACCATAGAAGGGAAGAAGCCTGGCGACAGCGTCGAGCTGACGGCCAGCGGGGGCGCGGCCGGCGGCACCTACATCTGGACCAGCGACAAGCCCGGGATCGTGATAATCCCCGGCGGGGGAGCGGCCTCGCCGACGGCGACGGCCGAGATTCGCGCCGCAGTGCCTGATGGCGCCACAATCACCGTGCGCCACAGCGTGAGCAACTACAACGACGCCACGGCCACCGCGACCATAAAGAGCAAGCAGAAGACGCTCGGCGCTGCCGACTTCCTGTTCGAGGCGCCCGAGCGCGTGTACAGCGGCCTGTCGCAGGGCATAGGCCCGGTGAGCGCGAAGGCCCCGAACAACGTCAATGTGGTCAGGACTGAATATTCTGGCCTGGATAACTCTGGCGTGCCCGTGCCTTACGGGCCAAGCGCGACGCCTCCGGCGAACGCGGGGACATACACGGTGGAGGCGATCTACGACGAGACGGCGAGCTACGGCGACGGCGACGACGCCAACGACACCAACGGCACCGGTCTTAGGATCTCGCTGACGGACAGCTACATAATAACCAGGGCCGTGCTGGCGCTTGGCGACTTCGCCATAGTGGACGATAGCCACTACTACGACGGCTCGCCGAAGCAGGCCGCCGCGATTCCGGTCAAGGCGGGCGCGGGAGCGCCGCTGCTCAGGTACAAAACGACAGCGGGCGCCTTCATGGCGGCGGCGACGGCGCCGACCGCGCCGGGGATATACCAGATTCACATTTCCGCGCCCGAAAGCCCCAACTACACGGCGCTGGCGGAGCAATACAGCGGGCATGATCTTGCCATCGCCAAGGCGGCGCTGGGTGGATACCTCGCGCTCATAGGGCCATCGCCCGCGCGCTTCGGCGACACGCTCACGGCGGACATTTCCGCGCTGCGAGCGGAGGACGGCGGCGCGGCGGCCGGCGTCGACATGGGCGCCAAGGAATACAGATGGCAGCGCGGGGACGACGCGGACGGCGGCTGGACGGACATAGGCGGCGCGTCGGGCGCGTCGTACAGGCTCACTGCTGAGGACCTGGGCCGCTACGTTCGCGTGGGCGTGAAAGCGGCGAACACGGACGGCGAGCTGTTCGCGGCGACGGCGGGCGTCGTGCTTGCGGCGCAGGGCCGCCAACTGAGCATCGGCATAGCCAGCGAGTCGGGCCGGGTGTACCAACTGCGCCTCTTCGGGCACGCGGCCGGCGACACAGTGATCTGGAGCGCGAAAGAGGACGGCGGCGAGGCGGGCGGCCTGAACGCGAGGCTGGACGACGGAACGCCGAACGACGCCGAAGCGAGCCTGGATCTGAGAGGGCTTGAGGCGGGAACGCGTGTCATAGCCGGCGTGTCCGTGTCGAACCCGAGCATGGGCGGCGGCGGCGATGAGATGACCATAGTGGCGGGCGCGGCGCCCCAGCCGGACTTCGAGCTTGTGGTGACGGACATGGAAGGCAACGTGTACGGGGAAACGGACTTCTCCCTGCGCGCGGGGGACGAGGCGCGGCTGTCCGTCACGGGCCTCAGCGGCGGCGCCGCGAGCTATTACGTGGACGAGGGGCCGGCGCAGATAGGCGGCGCGGACGGCGACAGGCTGCTTCTCCTGGGCGCGGGAACCGTCGTCGTCAGGGCTGTGTCCCCCGGCGACGGCGCCTACGCGGGCGCGACCGACGCTAAGACGCTTGAAGTGTTAAAGGGCGATCTGGCCCCGAGCGACTTCACCGTGTCGAACGACGTCCAAACCTACGACGGCCTGCCCAAGAGCGCATCGGTCAGCGGCAGCAAGGCGAGCGGCGAGATATCCTACTGGCTGAGCGGCGAAGAGACCGAGCCGCTGGACGCGGGGGCCTACGAGATCCGCGCGTCCGTGAGGGACGACGACAATTACGAGGACGCGGATCTCGACATAGGCATCCTGGAGATAAAGCAGAAGAGGCCGACGCCGAGCGACTTCCTGGTCTCTTCCTACGCGGAGGATTACACGGGCGATCTGATGGCGCCGGAAGTCACTTTCGCGCTGCCGCAGCCCGACTATGACGAAGAAGATCTCCTGCCTGTCACGCTTGACGGCGAGCCGGCCCAGTCGGAGGAAGGCGGCTACGAGATAAGAGTAAGCTCGCCGGAGACCGCGAACTACCTTGAGGCGGCGAACGTGCTTCTCGGCAATTTCTCGATAGGGCAGGCCGGCCAGCCGGAGCAGAAGGTGGCGGGCGGCGGCTACGGCCCAGGGAACGATATAACGATAGGGGGGAGCCACCACCCGGGCGACATTATCGAGATGGAGGCGAGCGGCGGCGCGGATCCCGATGACGGCGGCACGCACAGCTGGATATGGACCAGCAGCGACCCGAGGATAGTGATTGTCCCATCAGACGATGTGGCCGATGCCGAGATTCGAGGCGCCGTCGAAAACGCGGTCGTGACGGTGCGGCACAGCGCGAGCAATTACAGGGACGAGACGGCGACGGCCCGCCTGAGCAGCAGCCAGAAGACGGTGAGCTACGAGGACTTCTACTTCAACGATCCTGGCGCGGCAGTCTACGACGGATCGCGGCACGGCGTTGGGGCGCCCCGAGTCGTCGCGCCCTGCGACATCCCCACCTTTGAGACGCGCTACTCGGGGATCGACAACTTCGGCGCGGAATACGGGCCGAGCCTTGAGGCGCCGACAAACGCGGGGCATTACAAGGCGGATGTGATCTACACCGAGACGGCGAGCTACGGCGACGGCGACGATCTTATCGGAGAGGATGACTGCGCGGTTCTGCTGGCCGAGTACGAGATCGAGCGGGCCAGCATAGATGCCGGCGACTTCATCATATCGAACAACACGCACTACCACGACGGCTCGCCCAAGAGCGCGACGGCCAGCGCGCGCAAGCACGGGGCGGGCGCCCCTGCGCTGTCCTATTCGAGCGGCGGCGCGATGTTGCCGGGTCCGCCGTCCGAAGAAGGAAGCTACAAGATCCTCATCGAAGCCCCCGCAGGGCCGAACTACGGCAAGCTCGACCAGGTCGACAGCGGCAGCGTGCTGACGATAGTGAAGCCGGGGAGCGGCGGCGGCGATCCGATAGGCTACACCCGCATAAGCGACATCCCCGCCGTCTACGACGGGAACAGGCACAGCGCGAAGCTTTCCGGCCCGACCACGCCGGAAGGCGCCCTGGTCGAGTACAGCTTGGACGGCGCCCTCTGGCACTCCTACGAAGAATTCAGCGCCTCATACGCGCCGATGGACGTGGGTGCCCACACGGTGCTATACAGGCTGAGCGGCGAGGGCTACACGACGCAGAGCGACACGTACAAGGTGACGATCCGGCTGTTTGAGGCGCTGCCCGCGCCGACCGGCAAGGCGACGGGATCAGGCGGCATAGAATTCAACGCCGTGGCGCCTCCGGCGAGCGGGCGGAAGACGCAGTACGGCGTGAGTCTGGGAGCGGGGGCGCAGCCCTCGTCCTGGGGAGATAGCACGGTCATAAACGGGCTGCTGTCCGGCACGGAGTATTACCTATGGGCGCGCTCGGCACCGGGCGACATCTACGTTGACAATGCCGTTGTGAACCCGGCGCCCGTGAAGACGGAGGCGGCAGCCGGAGGCGGCGGTGGCGGCGGGGGATCCACGGGCGGCGGCGGCGGTGCCATTGGCGGCGGCGTCATTGGCGGCGGGGCCGCCGGGGGTGGATCGAGCGCGCCGGCCGGCGGCGACAAGATCCTGACCGTGCCCTACGAGAAAGGAAGCGACGGAGTTGCCAAGCTGGTGCTGGACGATGAGCTGACAAGCCTGCTCATAAGCGACAGCGCCCATGGCCACGTGTCGTTCTCGAGCGGAGGGGACGAATCGGTGATAGGGCTGACCGTGCCCGCGGCGCCGGCAAAGAAGATCGTGGATGCGGGGCTGGGCTTGTCCGTCGAGCTGTTCGGCGGGGCCGTGGTGCTGAGCGACAAGGCCATGGCCGTCGCAGAGAGGCAGTCCGACGGGAACGGGATCACCGTGTCGGCCAGGTTGGTCGGGGCCGAGTCCATGACGCCGGAGCAAAGGCTGGCAGTGGGGACGCGCCCGCTGTTTGCCGTGTCGGTGTCGAGCGGCGGCAAGGCCATTGAGGCCTTCGACGGCGCGCCGCTGGTGGCGAGGCTCCCCTACAAG
>JAISXZ010000221.1 GCA_031270275.1 Eubacteriales Family XIII. Incertae Sedis bacterium
GGTTCTGGGGGCGATTTTGGCTCCCGGAGCGTACAAGGGGGTACGTGAGGAAGCCAATAATCGCAGCCAGGTTCCGAGATGGGCAAAAATGGCGTGGCGGGTGGGCAGTAACATATCGCCTGTTTCAGCCGAGGCCGCAAATGGAAGCGAAGGACATCAACTGGTATCCCGGCCACATGAAAAAAACGCGGGAGCTCATACAGGAGAGCATGAGGCTCGTGGACGCCGCGCTTGAGGTCATAGACGCGAGGATACCCGTTTCCAGCCGGAACCCCATAATAGACGAGCTGACGCGCGGCAGGCGCCGTCTCGTGATCCTGAATAAAAGCGACCTCTCAGACGCCGGCGAAAACGCGCGCTGGGAGGCTTTTTTTAGCGGCAGGGGCGATCTGCCCATACTGATGAACTGCGTGAGCGGCGAGGGCGCCAGGTCTTTGCTGCGCGCCCTTGACGCCGTGCGGGCGGAGAGGGAGGCGGCAGGCCGTCGCAGGAGGCCCCTGCGCGTCATGGCTGTGGGCATACCCAACGTGGGCAAGTCGTCGCTCATAAACAGGCTGGTCGGCAGGAAAAGCGCGAAGACCGGCGACAGGCCCGGCATCACCCGAGGCAAGCAATGGCTGGCGCTGGGGAACGGGACGCAGCTTTTGGACACGCCCGGCATACTGTGGCCCAAGTTCGAGGATCCGGCGGTCGGCCTCAACCTGGCCTTCTGCGGCTCCGTCAGGGACGAGACCATGGACGCCGAATGGCTTGCGCTGGAGCTCGTGAGGACGCTGGCGGACGGGTATTGGGGGCTGCTGTCGGCGCGATACGGGCTCGAAGGCGCGGCGGGGGACGACGCGCGCGCGACCATGGAGGCGATAGCCTTACGGCGCGGCTTTCTGCTGCAGGGGAGGCGCGTGGACTGCGCGCGCGCGGCGCGGACGCTGCTCGACGAATTCAGGGGCGGCCTCATAGGCAGGATAACGCTGGAAAAACACGGCGGCTGACGGCTGCGGCGGGGTGACGGCCATGTCGAGGGATGAGCGGCTGCGGGCCATGCTTGCCGAGATGAGCCGCGTCGAAAACGCGCTCCGCAGGCGCGGCACGGACAACATAGCCGGGGTGGACGAGGCCGGGCGCGGGCCGCTGGCCGGCCCCGTGGTCGCGGCTGCCGTCGTGCTGCCCCGCGATTTCTCCGTCCTCGGCGTGAACGACTCGAAAAAGCTCACGGAAGGGCGCAGGGAAGCGCTGTTCGGCCCCATCAGGGAGGCGGCCCTGGCCTACGGGGTCGGGATGGCGGACAGCGGGCTGATAGACAGGATCAACATACTCGAGGCCACGAAGCTGGCGATGGGGCAGTCCCTCGCGGGGGCCGCGTCCATGCTATCGGAGAGGCTCGGCCCCGGCGCCGCCATAGGCCACGCGCTGATAGACGCGCTGACGCTTGACGGCATCGACATGCCGCAGACGGGCATAGTCAGGGGCGACGAAAAAAGCGTCTCCATAGCGGCGGCGTCGATAATAGCCAAGGTCACGCGCGACAGGCTCATGCTCGGCTATCACAGGCTGTACCCGACCTACGGCTTTGACAGGCACAAGGGCTACGGCACGAGGGAACACATCGAGGCCATAGGTCTGCATGGGCTGTGTCCCATACACAGGCGCAGCTTCCGCCTCAGAGGCTGCCCGCCGGGGGACGCGCCTGCCGGGCGGCCTTGATCCAAGTCTTTGAACGGCCCATTGAACGGCCCATTTTTGCCCATCCTGGAACCCGGCCTCCCGGCGCCTAGCGCGAGGCCGCCTTGAGCTTCCGCATCTCCACCGCTATCATCGCGGCCGTAAGTATGGCCGATATGGCGTCTGCGGCGGGCGCGGCGGCTATGACCCCGTTCAGCCCCCATATCCTTCCGAAAGCTATTATGAACGGCACGAGCAGTATGACCTGTCGCATCATGGACAGGATGACCGACGCCTTGGGCCGGCCTGTGACGACGAACATGTTGGCCGATATTATCTGGAAGCCTATTATCGGCATCGCGGCCGTGGCCACGCGCATGGCGAAGGGGGTGAAGCCGAGCAGCGCGGGGCTGCCCTCCGGCGCGAACATGCCCACTATCTGATCCGGGAGCACATGCAGCAGAAGGAAGCCGGCGCAGGCCACGCCCGTGGCGGCCAGCACGGCCCTCTTGTACACGCCCATCACGCGGCCGAACCTCTGCGCGCCGTAGTTGTAGCCCAGTATGGGCTGCGCGCCCTGGGCTATGCCGAATATCGGCATGAGTATCAGCATGCTGACGGAATTCACTATGTTCATGCCGGAAAGCGCGACGTCGCCGCCGCCCTGGACGCCGAGCTCCGCCGAGCCGTAGCTGCTCATGCTGAAGTTGTATATCACCATGACGAAGGACATGGCGAACTGCAGCAGGAACTGCGCGGAGCCGAAGGACACTATCTGGACGGCCGTCCCCACCGAGGGCCTCACGGACAGCGGCCGAAGGCGCAGGACCATCCTGCGGCTGAAGCAGCAGAAAAGCATGAACACGGTGGACGCCGCCTGCGCTATCACGGTACCCAGCGCCGCGCCCTCCACGCCCATGCGCAGGACAAACAGGAAAAACGGCACCAGGCAGACGTTCAGGGCCGCCCCAAGCAGCAGGCCCGCCATCGTGATCGTCGGGAAGCCCTGCGCGCGGATGCAGTGCGCGAGGCCCAGTCCCATCGTGAAGAACACCGCCCCGCAGAGGAATATCCTCATGAAGGAACGCGCGTGGACGAGGGACTCGCTGCCCTCGGGCGCGCCGAGCATCAAAAGCAGGGGATCGAGGAATATGAGCCCCAGCGCCGTAAGCAGCAGGCCGCTCGCCAAAAGCAGCCAGAAGCAGTTGTTGAGCGCGCCTTCCGCGCTGTCGCGCCGCTGCTGCCCGAGCCGCATGGATATCATGTTGGCCGCGCCTATACCGAACAGCACGGCGAACGCCATGATCACGGTCATCAGCGGCATGACCAGGGCCAGGCCGCCCAGGGCGGTCTCCCCGACGGCCCGCCCGACGAATATGCGGTCCACGACGTTGTAGAGAGCGTTAACCACCATGCCCGTTATGGCGGGCAGCGAAAAACGCAGCAACAGGCTTCCTATAGGCTCCGTGCCAAGCCTGTTTGCCGCGTCATGTGAGCCTGGGGGCGCGCCGCGTCCGCCCGAACCGTCATCCTTCAATAGCCCCTGTCCTCTTCTTCCGCCGCTATGAGGGGCTTGGCCGGGCGGCCAATGAAATCCCCGTAGAGGCTGCCATCCTCGGCGCCGCCCTCTGTCGCGGCGATAAGGCCCAGCACCGCCTCGACGCATCTGTCGAGATCCCTCTTTATCTCATCGCCCCAGAAGCGCAGCACGCGCCATCCCATGCCGCGCAGCTCCCTCGCGCAGCGCTCGTCTCTTTCCATGTTGCGCTCGATCTTATTTATCCAGTAATCGCGGTTGTTCCTGAGCTTGGCCCTGTTTTCATCCCAGTCCTTGCCATGCCAAAACTCGCCGTCGCAGAAAATCGCTATCCTGTGCCGCACTATCGCTATGTCGGGGTTTCCGGGAACCTTGCGGTAGTTTTTCCTGTAACGGACGCCCCTGTGCCACAGGGCTTTTTGCAGCTGTACCTCGATGGATGTCGCCTTGCCGCGTATACGGCTCATCGTGTAGCTGCGCTTTTCTTCCTCGCTCCTGGTATCGGGTTTCTTGCGCTTCATATAATTATAGTAACTTCTCGCGGCCGCCTTGTCAAGGCCGCCGACCGGGCTGCCGCCATACGTAAATGGGAAATAATATATTTATTTCAATTATATGGTTGACAAGCGGCGGCGGCAGCGATATAATGGCGGCAGGGGGAATGCTCGGGGAATGCTCCCTGAAAAACCGAATCAAGGATTGTGTACTTTTCCGCTGGCATGCGCTATAATGGAGGGGGACGGCATGGGCGACGGGATCGCGTACCAGAACAAGGACATACTTTTCAAGGTGCTGAGCGGCTGCTACCCG
>JAISXZ010000225.1 GCA_031270275.1 Eubacteriales Family XIII. Incertae Sedis bacterium
TTGTCTTCCTCACGTACCAAGCAGTACGCTCCGGGAGCCAAAATCGCCCCCAGAACCCGATCTGGACAAAGACTGCCGCGGCGTGTGAGTAGTTTCGATTTAAGTAGGTGAGTAGTAACCAATCGAAAGCGCCCGGCGCCAGGACCCCGAGATGTGATGCGGGATCAAGGATGGCGTCGGGCGTCCCTCATTCCATGACCACACCGTCCTCGTCCACCCGAAGCCCATCGTCGAAAAGCCCCGGATCCGGCGCCCTTTCGGGCGCGGGGCTTGCCGCCGCATCTGCGGCGCCCCCGACCGGAGGCCTTGCCGTGGCGGATACAAGGGCCTCGATCCTCGACATGACATCGGGGTTCTCGCCTAGGAATATCTTAGCGTTCTCCCTGCCCTGCCCTATCCTGACGCCCTCGAAGCTGTACCACGCGCCGGATTTGTCCACCACCTTGGCGGCTGCGGCCGAGTCCAGCAGATCCCCCTCGCGGGAGATGCCCGTGCCGTACATTATGTCGAATTCCGCCTGCCTGAACGGCGGCGCCACCTTGTTTTTCACTATCTTCGCCCTCGTCCTGTTGCCTAGGGTCGTGTCGCCCGACTTTATGGACTCGATCTTGCGGACGTCTATGCGCATGGACGAATAGAATTTCAGCGCCCTCCCTCCCGTCGTGACCTCCGGGTTCCCGTAGGGGTTGCCGACCTTTTCCCTGAGCTGGTTTATGAATATGGCGCAGGTGTTGGACTTGTTTATCGCGCCCGCCAGTTTCCTCAGCGCCTGCGACATGAGCCTCGCCTGCAGCCCCACGTGGGGGTCGCCCATTTCGCCCATGATTTCCGCCCTCGGGACCAGGGCCGCGACGGAATCGATGACCACGACGTCCACGGCGCCGCTCCTAACGAGCATGTCGCAGATCTCGAGCGCCTGCTCGCCGGTGTCCGGCTGGGAAACGAGCAGCTCGTCCACCTGGACGCCCAGCCTGCGCGCGTATTCGGGGTCAAGCGCGTGCTCGGCGTCTATGAAGGCGGCCTTGCCCCCCAGCTTCTGCGCCTCGGCTATTATGTGCAGCGTGAGCGTTGTCTTGCCGGAGGATTCAGGGCCGAATATCTCCACTATCCTGCCCCTCGGCACACCCCCTATGCCCGTTGCGATGTCGATGCTCACGGCCCCTGTGGGTATGGCGGCTATGTTCAGCTTCGCGCTGTCGTCGCCGAGCTTCATTATGGCGCCCCTGCCGAACTGCTTCTGTATCTGCGCGAGCGCGGCTTCGAGCGCCTTTTCCTTCTCTTCCTTGTTTACGACGACGCTCACTTCTTTGATCGTAGTGTTGGCAGCCATGTCGGTGTCCTTCCTCTCTTTTGCGAACATGCGTTCTTGAATATATGATACGGCATTTTTGGACGGCAGTCAAGGAATATTTTCAGACGGCCGCGTCCATGCCTAAATAGTACCATATAAATACTTAATTGTAAATAGGTTCCACAAAGATATTTTGCGCCGGTTGCCACAAAAATATTTTGTGCCGGTTTTGTTCGGACCGGGCGCGGCGCCCTGTCAGTCGCTGATCTCCCTGAGCAGCATGGACAGCATATGCAGCACGGCGTAGCGCCTGTTCCACACGCGGCTGACGTTTCTCGTCCTTATTTCCTCGCAGCGCTCCCTGTCGTCGAACACGCAGGCCATGTGCGCCAGTCCCACAGGCTTTTCGTCCGTGGCCCCTTCCGGCCCCGCTATGCCCGTCACGGAAACCGCCACGCGGCTGCCCGTGAGCGCCTTAAGCCCCCTCGCCATCGCGAGGGCCGTTTCGCGGCTGACGGCGCCGTGCCTCTCTATCGTCTCGCGGGGGACGCCCAGCTCCTCCGTCTTCGCCCTGTCGCTGTAGGCGACGATGCCCCGGTCGAACACGGCCGATATGCCTGGGATGTCCGTGAGGGCCGCGGCGAACATGCCTCCGGTGCAGGATTCCGCGCTTGATATGCTCAGGCCCCTTTCGATGAGCCGGCCAGCCACCACCTGCGCCAGTTCCTCGTCGCTGTCGCTGTACACGTACCGGCCTATCCTGTCCATGACGGCGCCCTGCATCTCGGCCACGGCCCTCTGCGCCTCTGCGGCGTCCGCCCTCTTGGACGCTATGCGCAGGCTGCACTCCCCTTCCTTGGCGTAGGTCGCGAGCGTGGGGTCCGTCTGTGCGCTTATCAGATCCTCGAGGGCGGCCTCAAGCGCGGATTCGCCTATGCCGAAGGTGCGCAGCGTCCTGTGGTAGATGATGCCCTCCGCCCTGCCGGCCAGCCAGGGGCGGGCGGATCGCTCGAACATGGCTGTCATCTCGCGGGGCGGGCCAGGCAGGCAGACGGCGGCGCGTCCGCCCGTTTCGAGCGCGAAGCCCGGCGCCGTGCCCTCACGGTTGGGAAATATGTCCGCCTTGGACGGCAGCAGGGCCTGCTTCCTGTTGTTGTCGGTCATCTCCCGGCCGATCCTGGCGAAAAACGCCTCTATGCTGGCCAGGGACGCGGGATCGGGCGCCAAGGCGTCGCCGAGCGCCTCGGCCACCGTCTCCTTGGTGAGGTCGTCCTGGGTAGGGCCCAGGCCGCCGGTCGTGACGACGAGGTCGCAGTCGTCGTAGGACAGCTCCAGGATGCGCCGGAACCGCGCCGCGTTGTCGCCGACGGTATGATGGTACATGACGTCTATCCCCAGCAGCTGGAGCTGGCGCGAAAGGTAAACCGAGTTGGTGTCTGTCGTCTGGCCGAAAAGGAGTTCTGTGCCTACGCTTATGATAGTAGCCTTCATACCATTCCCTCTTAATAGCCTTATCTGAATTTTTGTACTAACGCCTTACGGGCCTGCGCCATTTTTGCCTATCCCCGAGAAAAGGCGTGTCCCATCCTAGGGCTTCTGGCGCATGCTGAAAAGGGTCCTGTTCCGCACGATATATTCGACGCCCGAATAGACGGTCATCGCGACTGCGGCCCACAGCAGCGCGCGCGATACCGGCAGGCCCAGACGCTCGAACGGCTGGTTCCCCAGCAATATGAAGATTATCGCCAGCATCTGCAGCGCCGTCTTCAGCTTGCCCGAAAGCCCCGCGGCTATCACATTGCCGCCGCTGGCAGCGACCGAACGCAATCCTGTTATTGTAAACTCACGCGCGAGGATCAATATCACCATCCATGCCGCTATCTCGCCAAGCTCCACCAGGCACACGAGCGCGGACACGACGAGCAGCTTGTCCGCCAAGGGGTCCATGAGCTTGCCGAAGTCCGTTACAAGGTTGTATTTCCTGGCGATATGCCCGTCAAGCGCGTCGGTCAGGGAGGCGACGGCGAATATCAGGGCCGCTACATAGGGATGCCCCGTCATCAGGACTGCTATGAACACCGGTATCAGCGCGGTCCTGAGCATGGTGAGATGGTTGGGCAGGTTTCTGTATTTCACGGCTACCGCTCACCTACTTTAATTGAAACTACTCACACGAGCGTTCCCGACAGATCATAGTCGAAGGCGTCGTCCACGCGCACCGTCACGATGTCGCCGGGCTTAATGCCCTCGCCGCCGCTGAACACGACGCCGTTGTCTATCTCGTGCGCGTCGTAGCGGCTCCTTCCGGAAAAGCTGCCGCCGCCCTCGTCGCGCTCGACGAGGACATCCAGGAGGCTGCCGATCTTGGAGCGGTTATGCCTCAGCGAGATCCCCTGCTGAAGCTGGAGCAGGGCGTCAAGCCGCCTGTTCTTCTCCGCCTCGCGCACCTGGCCTCCCATGAGGGCGGCCGGCGTGCCGTCCTCCCGCGAATAGGCAAAGGCCCCCAGACGCTCGAATCTCATTTCCGAGACAAAGTCAAGCAGCTCCCGGAACTCGGCCTCCGTTTCGCCGGGCAGCCCCACTATGAGCGTCGTCCTGATGTGGATGCCGGGTATGGCCGCCCGCAGCCGCCCTATCGTGCCGATCATGCCCGCCTTCGTGGAGCGCCTGCGCATCGCCCCAAGCAGCCTGTCGCTGCAGTGCTGCAGCGGCAGATCTATGTAGCTGCATACCTTGGGCTCCTCGGCGATGGCCGCTATGAGCCCCTCCGTCACCCTGTCCTCGTAGCAGTACATGAGGCGCAGCCACTCCAGGCCCTCTATGCCGCAGACGCTGCGGACCAGGTCCGGCAGCAGCTCCCCCCCGCCCATGTCGCTGCCGTAGGCGGTCAGGTCCTGGGCTATGAGGGATATCTCCTTCGCCCCCCCTTCCGCCAGCGCCGCGCATTCCCGCAGCACCTCGTCGGGGGGCCGGCTTCTGTAGGGGCCGCGTATGTCGGGTATGACGCAGTAGGCGCAGCGGTTGTCGCAGCCCTCCGCGATCTTCACGGACGCGGCGTATGCCGGTTCCAGGCGCCTGCGTGGAAGCCCCGCGCCTTCGGCCCCGCCGGGAACCCCCGCGCAGAAAAGGCCGCCCTCCGGCCCGCCCGCTCCGGCCAGGATCCCCGGCAGCCGCCCGTACTCCCCTACCCCCATGAAGAAATCGACCTCGGGCAGCTCCTTTTTCAGCTCATCGCCGTAACGCTGCGGCAGGCAGCCCGAGACTATAAGCAGGCCGCCGTCCTTTTTGCGCTCCGCCATCTCCAGTATGGCGGCTATCGACTCGCGCTTGGCGTCGTCTATGAAGCCGCAGGTGTTGACCAGTATGGCGTCCGCGCCCTCCGGCGAGTCCGCGAGGGCGCAGCCGGCCAGCTCGGCCATGCCGGCCGCCTTTTCCGAATCGCACATGTTCTTGGGGCAGCCCAAGGTCTCGATGTATATCGTCCTTTTCCTCATTCGCCCTCGTCTTCGGCCGCGCCGCCATAGCTTTCCATGAAGCTGTCCAGCCCGTCCTCCGTCATCAGGACGGATCGCGGCCTCGCGCCGTCGGCCGGGCCCACTATCCCCCTCGCCTCCATGATCTCGATCAGGCGGGCGGCCCTGTTGTAGCCGATGCGGAAGCGCCTCTGAAGCATGGACGCCGACGCCTGCCTCGCCGCCACGACCGTCTCTATGGCCTCCGGCAGCAGCTCGTCGTCCTCGTCGCCGGGGCCGCCGTCGTGGCTCCCCTTCTCTATGGTGCTGATGACCTCGTCGGAATAGTCGGCCGCCACCTGCTTCTTCACGTAGTCTATGACCTTGTGGACCTCGCTGTCCGTGACGAAGGTGCCCTGCACCCTGAGAGGCTTCGCAAGCCCTATGGGGTTGAAAAGCATGTCGCCCTTGCCCATCAGGTGCTCCGCGCCCGACATGTCGAGTATCGTCCTCGAGTCGAACTGCGACGATACGGCAAAGGCTATGCGCGACGGTATGTTCGCCTTGATGACCCCCGTTATTATATCGACCGATGGCCGCTGGGTCGCGACGATGAGGTGCATCCCGGCGGCGCGGGCCAGCTGCGCCAGGCGGCATATGGACTCCTCCACCTTCACGGGCGCAACCATCATCAGATCCGCAAGCTCGTCTATTATGATGACTATCTGCGGCAGCGCCGCCTCCCCCCTGCCGCAGATGAGGCTGTTGTAGGATTCCAGATCCCTTACACCCTCGGCCCCAAACCTGCCGTATCTGTCCGTCATCTCGTGCACGGCCCAGTTCAGCGCGGCGGCGGCCTTGCCCGGATCCGTCACGACGGGGACCAGAAGATGGGGTATGCCGTTGTAGACGCCCAGCTCCACCACCTTGGGGTCGATCAGGACGAGCCTGACCTCGTCCGGCCTGGCGCGGAACAGAAGGCTGATTATTATGCTGTTGATGCAGACGCTCTTGCCGGAGCCCGTTGAGCCCGCGATCAGCAGATGCGGCATGCTTTTCAGGTCCGCGACGACGCTCTTGCCCGCTATGTCCATCCCCACGGCGAAGGCTATCTTCGACGCGGAGCCCTTGAACTCCCTCGACTCGATTATGTCCCTGAGCGCGACCACGTCTATCCTGTCGTTCGCGATCTCGATGCCGACGGCGGCCTTGCCCGGTATGGGCGCCTCTATGCGTATGCTCTTTGCCTCGAGGTTCAGGGCTATGTCGTCCTCGAGCCGCTTGATGCTGCTCACCTTCACCCCGACGCCGGGCTGTATCTCGTAGCGCGTCACGGCCGGCCCCACGGCGACCTGGATCACCTTGGCCTCCACGTTGAAGCTCTCCAGGGTTTTTTCAAGCTTCGCGGCCATCGCGCGGGGGTTTTGCCCGCTTTCGAGCGGGCGTCTCGCAAGCCCTGATTTCAGCAGCTCTATGGGCGGCAGCGCGTAGTCGTCGGGGACTGCGGAAGCCAGGCCGGCCCTGCCCCCTGCGGGCGCGATCAGGCCCTCTGCGGCGATCCCGTCCCCGCCGCCATGCGTGTCGCCGCCATGCGCGCCGCCGTCGCGGGGCTGGCGGGCCGCAGGCCCTTCCTCCGCGCCTTCGGCGCCGGAGCCGCGTCCGCCCGCCGCATCCTCGCCCAGGCCGACGCTGCCGAGCCCCATCCCCGCCTCCGGCACGAAGGGCGGTTCAAGCCCGCTGCCGCGCGGCGCCGCGCTCCCTGGGGAAAGCCCTTCGCCGGGCCGCGCGCCCTCGCCCTCGAACAGCGTGTCGTCGTTCATATAGCCTATTATCCGCGCCCTTTTCAGCGCGGCGCCGCCCTTGCCCGCAAGTATGCTCTCCGGCGGCGGCCCGTCGGGCGAAAGGCCTGCGTTCGCGGCCTCCTCGCGCTCCCTTGCCTCGGCCTCGGCTATCGCCGCCTTTGCGTCCGCAAGCTTCCTGCGTTCGCCGCGCCTCTCCCGGAGCCTGTCCAGCATCTGCGATACGGGTGTGTTGACGACAAGCAGCATGGACGCCGCTATGACGGCGGCGCAGAGTATGTAAAGCCCCGTCCTGCCTATCAGCTTTATCAGGCCGATGCCTATGAGCGTGCCGAAAAATCCCCCGTTCTTGCCCGCGACGCCGGCGTCGAATATCGCGGGCAGCCCGAAGGGCGAGACGGAAAGCCCCTCGTCGCCTATGAGCCTGCCGGCGTTCGCTATCGCGAGGAAAAGGTATATGAGGGCGAAAAACAGCAGGGACCGCCCGCCCAGCCGGGCCGCCTTGCCCGCGAACAGCAGTATCCCGTACACTATGAGATAGTAGGGCAGCACATAGGCGAGATGGCCGAAGCAGCCCATGAGCAGGGTCTTCATGGCCGTCCCGAACTGCCCGGCCGCGCCCGTCTGGAGCGCGACTATAAGGAAGGCGCCCACGGCCATGATCGCTATGGCCCATATCTCGTCCCTGAGCCTTCCCTTTCTGACGCCTGCCGCCTGCCCGCCGGGCTGGGCGGCGCCCTTGCCGGGACGCCCGCTCGAGGGCTTGCGCCCCGTCGCCTTCCCGGTCTTGCCGTTGCCGGTCTTGTCGTTGTTGTTTGCGGCCATCCGAAAACCCCCTGCCGTCAATACGCGCGCAGCAGCGAATACGCTATCGCCGCCGCGCCCAAGGCCCAGGTGTATATGGAGAAGCGGTAAAGCTTCCTGCCCGAAACCACTTTTATCATGGCCTTTATCGCGAAAAACCCGGATACGGCCGCGATGGCCACCCCCAGCAGCACGGGCGCCAGCATGTCCGCGCCCATCCCCTCGCGAAACGCGTCGGGGGCCTCCAGCACCACCGCGCCCAGCACCGAGGGTATCGATATGAGGAAGGCGAAGCGCACGGCGAAGCCCCGCTCCAGGCCGGAGAACAGCCCGCCCACTATCGTCGCGCCGGAACGCGATATGCCGGGGCAGAGCGCCACGGACTGCATCAGGCCTATGAACACGGCATGGCGGAACTTCATCCCGCAGACGCGCCGCCCGCCCTGCGCCAGCCTCTCGGAGACGAACAGCAGCGCGCCGGTGACTATCAGCCCGGCGCCGACGGCCGTTATGGAGCTGTACAGCCCGTCCACCGTCTCTTTGAGGAGCAGGCCCGCCGCCGCCGTAGGTATGGTGGCGGCTATTATCATGAAGCCCAGCCTCCGCGTCTCGTTGGCGCCGACGCGCAGCCCCCTGCCCGAGAATATGTCGCGGACGACTGCGGCCAGCTCGCGCAGCAGCTCGGATATGTCCCTGTGGTAGACGAGAAAAATGGAAACCAGCGTGCCGAGGTGCAGCATGGCCGCAAAGCTCAGCACCCTGTCCTCGTCGATGCCGAAGAAGTATTCCAGCAGGGCCAGATGCCCGGAACTGCTTATAGGCAGGAATTCGGAAAGCCCCTGCGCCAGGCCGAGCACGGCGGCCTCAAATAACGACATCCAACGCTCCTTCCGCAGCGACAGCCGCGCCCTGCGCGGCGCGGCTGTGGTGTTCATGCTATTTTACCACAAATGCGTCGCGAAGCAAAGCGTTTGTGGTAAAATCAGCCATGCGCGTTTTCGCCGCAGGCGAAAAAATCGCGCGGCATTTCAAACTCTAGAATAGCCGCAGCCCCTGTGCGGCTATTCTACCATAGAAACAAAGTAGAAGCAAACCGGAATTATTACGAAAACATTAAAGATTCCCAAAGCTTTTGCAAATCCCCGGACGCAAGCGTATAATTATTGGAAAAGCGAAAGGAGAGCCATAAAACCATGAAAAAAAAGCCGAATCTGGCCGTCGTCGGGGCGACTGGCCTCGTGGGATCGACCTTCCTCCGCGTCCTGGAGGAAAGGGACTTCCCCTTTGAGAGCCTACGCCTGATGGCCTCGGCCAGATCCGCCGGCAGCGTGGCAGTCTTCCGGGGTGCCGGGTACACGGTCGAGGAGCTGACGGAAAGCTCGTTCGACAGGCCCGTGGACATCGCGCTGTTTTCGGCTGGCGCCGACGCGAGCCGGAGGTTCGCGCCCATCGCCGCGTCCAAGGGCGCGGTCGTCGTGGACAACAGCAGCGCGTGGCGCATGGACGGGGACGTGCCTCTCGTGGTGCCGGAGGTGAACCCGCAGGAGGTGGCCCGCAACAGGGGCATCATCGCGAACCCGAACTGCTCCACCATACAGGCCGTGGTCGCCCTAAAGCCCATCTACGATAGATACGGGATAAAAAGGATCGTGTATTCCACCTACCAGGCCGTCTCCGGCTCGGGGATGAAGGGGATACGCGACCTCGAGGAAGGGCTGAAGGGCAACGACATAAGGGGCGCCTACCCGCATCCCATAGCGGGCAACTGCCTGCCGCACATAGACGCCTTTACCGAGAACGGCTATACCAAGGAAGAGATGAAGATGGTGAACGAGACCCGCAAGATACTGGGCGACGAGCGGCTTGCGATCACGGCCACGACGGTGCGCGTGCCGGTGTTCTCCTCGCACAGCGAGTCCGTGAACGTGGAGACCGCGGCGCCTTTCGATCTTGACGAGCTTAGGGGGCTTCTGGCCACCGCGCCCGGCATAACGCTGGTCGACGACCCCGCCAACTGCCTCTACCCGCTCGCGCGCGAGGCCGCAGGCAGGGACGAGGTCTTCGTCGGCAGGGTAAGGCGGGATTTCAGCGTGGAAAACGGGCTGAACCTATGGGTCGTGGCCGACAACATACGCAAGGGCGCGGCCACGAACGCCGTGCAGATAGCCGAGAAGCTGCTGGAGACGATGTGAGGTGGAGCAGGGCATGTTCAGGGTAATAATAAGCGGCGTCAACGGCGCCATGGGCAGGGCCCTGGCGGCCGCCGTCCAGGAAAGCGGCGACATCTCGATCCTGGCGGGCTTCGACAAGGAGATAGGAAGCTCCCCCCTGCCCTTCAAGCTGTACATAAACCCCGAGGACTGCGGCCAGGGCGCGGACGCGCTGATAGACTTCTCCCACTTCTCGGCCACGCCGGCCATAATGGAGTACTGCGTCAGGACCTCGACGCCCGCCGTCATAGCGACGACCGCCCTAGGCGACTCGGGCCTCGCGCTGCTGCGCGAGGCGGCCAAAAGCGTCGCCGTCTTCCATTCGGCGAACATGTCGATAGGCGTCAACGTGGTTTCCCGGATGGCGAGGCTGGCCATGCCCGCGCTCGAGGCGGGCTTCGACGTCGAGATAATAGAGAGGCACCATGGCAGGAAGGCCGATTCCCCCAGCGGCACGGCCCTGCTGCTGGCGAACGCGATAAACGGCGCCTGCGAGACCCAAAAGGACTTCGTGTACGGCCGGCACGGCAGGGACGACAGACGCCGCGCCACGGATCTGGGCATACACGCGGTACGCGGCGGAAGCCTGCCGGGGAACCACACCGTCCTGTTCCTCGGGCCCGACGAGAGCATAGAGATAAGCCACTCGGTCTTTTCAAAGAATGTCTTTGCGCTCGGCGCCATAAAGGCCGCCCGTTTTGTCGCGGGGCAGGCGCCGGGAATGTACGATATGGACGACCTGATATCGGCGGGGATCCGCTGAACGGGTCATGTCACGCCTTTTTCATGAGCCGCTTGCCGCTGAACTCCGAGACCTCCAGCCGGAAGGCCGCTACGGCGTCGAGCGCCGCGTCGGGGAAGGAGAACTCCCTGTGCGGGGCGTATTTCCGCATTATCCGGCCAAGCGCGGCGATCTTTTCGTCCCTTCCCTCGCACAGGACGATGCGCCCGCTGCCTATGACGCTCTCGTACTCCATCGAGTACGAGCAGGCGCTCTCGCCCTCCACCAGCCTATGGGAACAGTCCGCCTCGAAGCCGGCGAGCGGGTTTTCGCCGATCATGCCCATCTTTCGGCCCTCGGGCGAGCTGTGGAAAAACAGCGTGAGGCTGCCGTCGTCCCCGAGCGCGTAGCCGAAATTCATCGGCACGATATAGGGGGCGCCGCCGCAGGACAGGCCTATGCGGCACACGTCGCACCGATCCAGTATGCCGGCTATTTCGGCCGGCTCCCTGACCTCCAGTTCATGGCGTCTCATGCCTTCACCTCACGCGGGCCGCGCGGGCAGCTGCCGCCGAAGGGAGCGACGGGCCCCCGACGGAAGCGGGAACCGCGGTGTCGCACCCGCCCGGC
>JAISXZ010000125.1 GCA_031270275.1 Eubacteriales Family XIII. Incertae Sedis bacterium
AGAAAATAATCTTGGCTGAACGCTGCTGCAACAGATACAGCTCGTCCGGCATATCATCAGAGCGAATATATTGCCCATGTGCAATTCGTTCCAATACGCCTTTTTTTACGAGCGATACCAGCGTTGTGCGGGAAAGACCGGCACGGACAGCGTCCATCGTGCGCACAACGCCGTTGTTTTCCTTTACCAGCCTATCAATGATTTTCATTGTGTCGAAGGGTCTCACCGCCTTTACATTCATGCCGATATTATATCCTATTTCGGCATGAATGTAAACGTTGATTTGAAGATTATTTGAGCATACGCCGCAGATAATTAAGAAGGTGTTTCATCATCGGTCTATCAAACAGGGAGAAGCGGGGAACGAACAAACGGCAATAATATAGCATCATGCCCGGCATATCATCAGTTTGAGCAAACACTCAAGTTGTCGCTTTGTCCGCGAGTTCCTTCTTGACATCCTCCTAGTGGAGTTTTTCGGAGTACGACGCGATAAAAGCCGCGCGGGAAAAACTGGTCGGCGCGGCGGTCGATCATGTCATTGGCGAAAATCTCGAAGCATTGCGGGAACTCGCGCGGTGACCGCGTTATTGGCGGTATTGCGCCTTAATGACGTTGCGATTTCGTACACGCAAAGGGAACTTGTCACGCTCGGGCTTGGCATGGCGGACGGGTCGCTCGATTGTGAAGCCGTGGCGGAATGGATACAGTCACATTTGGTGGCACAGCCGTAAACGCGACGGCGGCAAGCGGTTTTGTCCGCAGACTTTGGGAACTTGCTCCCGCGTTATTTTTGCTCATCCAAGTACGCCGCCCGCGCCCCAGCCGCCTCCAGCCCGGCGCCGCCCCTGTCCGTCTCAGCCGGCAAGCAGCAGGCGCATGAAGATCTCGACGCCTATGGGCAGGACGGACTCGTCGATGTCGAAGGTGTCGCTGTGGAGCGGCGCCTCCGTCCCCATGCCCAGATGGAAGAACAGGCCGGGCAGGCGCCTTTGGTAGAATGAGAAGTCCTCCGCCGTCATGGACGGCAGTTCCTGCTCTATGAAGGGTATGGCGCCGAGGCCCGCGACCGCCGCGCCTAGCGGCGCCGCCAGCGCCTCCTTAAGCCCGCCAAGCAGCCCGGCGTCGTTTATGACCGCCGGATAGCCCTCGAGGAAGCCTATCTCGGTGACGCAGCCGAGCTCCCTGTCTATTTCCGCCGCTATCTCCCGCATCCTGTCCGACATGAAGCCGGACACCTCGTCCTGGAAGCAGCGCATAGTGCCGCGTATCGCCGTGTGGCCTGATATTATATTGACCCCCGTGCCGCTCTGGAAGGAGCAGAACTTCAGCAGCCTGGATATGCCGGGCGCGAGCTCGCCCCTCTCCATGGCGTAGGCGCGGGCGACGAACAGGGTCCCGGCGAGCAGCGCGTCTATGCCTTTGTCCGCCTTCGCCGCGTGCGCCCCCCTGCCGGATATGTCGATCTGCATGTTGCGCGTGCTGGCCATGAACTCGCCGCTGCGGCAGGAGACGCAGCCCCTCGGGCAGTCGGGCCATAGATGCAGGCCGAACACCTTCTTTGCGTCGTGTCTCTCGAACACGCCCGACTCGCAGATCTCCCTCGCCCCCCCCGTGGTCTCCTCCGCCGCCTGGAACACGAGGAGCGCGTTGCAGGGGAGGCTGCCGAGCCTCGCGGCGATCTCCTCCGCAAGCGCAAGCAGTATGGACATGTGGCCGTCATGGCCGCAGGCATGCATCATGCCAGGATGGCCCGACGCGTGCCCGAAGCTGTTCCTCTCGCTGATCGGCAGCGCGTCCATGTCGCTGCGGAAGGCAATGGACTCGGGCTTTCCCGCGTCGAAGAAGGCGCACAGGCTGGCCCCGCCTATGGGGATGATCTCACAGGGCAGGCCCTTCAGGGCGGACACGACGTAGTCGCGGGTCTTCGGCAGGTCGAAGCCGAGCTCGGGGATGCGGTGCAGGTCCCTGCGGCGCTGTACGAGACGCTTGATCATGTTGGCCCCCCTTTAGTAAGATTATACAGACAAGGCCGCCGATTGACAAGCGGCAAATAATTTGATAGATTAGTAGCATGTTGCATGTTGTGGGTTGGCGGGAGGTCTTGCATGGCGGATGTGAACATGGGCGGCGGCGGGGCGGGCGCGCGGGACGGCTTTTCCGGCTATCATCCGGCCGTGAACCTGCTGTTTTTTGTTATGGCGATAGCCTTTTCCGTGGTGTTCATGCATCCCCTGTGCCTCGCCGTGTCCCTGTCCTGCTCATTCATATACTCCATATCGCTGAACGGCGCCAGGGCGCTGCGCTTCAATCTGAGGTTCCTGCTGCCCCTGATGATCGCGGCCGCCCTGCTCAACCCCGCCTTCAACCACGAGGGCGCGACCATACTGCTCTACCTGAAAAGCGGCAACCCCCTTACGCTCGAATCCATAGCCTTCGGCGGCGCGGCCGCGGCCATGCTGGGCGCCGTCGTCTGCTGGTTCTCGTGCTACAGCGCGGTCATGAGCTCCGACAAGTTCATCTATCTGTTCGGGCGCGTCATCCCGTCCCTGTCCCTCGTCCTGTCAATGGCGCTGCGCATGGTCCCGAGGTTCAGGGCGCAGTTCAGGCTCGTCGCCGAGGCCCAAAGGTGCGTGGGCCGCGATATGGCGGCCGGCGGCCCGCTGACCAGGCTGCGCCGCGCCGTGACGGTCGTGTCGATAATGGTGACGTGGGCCCTCGAAAACGCGATAGAGACGGCGGACAGCATGAAATGCCGGGGCTACGGGCTTCCCGGCAGGACGGCCTTCTCGATCTACCGCATGGAGGCGAGGGATCTCGCGGCGCTCGCGTTCATGGGCGGCCTAGGGCTGTACATACTGGCCGGCAGCCTCGCGGGCGGCTTTTACTGGAGCTATTTCCCGTATATGCGCGGCGCCCCCTTCGGGCCCCTGGGCGCGAGCATGCTGGTCGCCTACGCCGCGCTCTGCCTGAGCCCCTTCGCGCTCGACAGATGGGAGGACATGCAATGGAGGCGCAGCCAATAAAGATGGATATCGTAGGCGGGTACGGGAAGATACTGAAAAGGCGGGCCGCAGACAGACCGGGCGCGGCCCTCTTTATGCTGAGGGCGGGGCTGCTCTACGAGAGCGCCAGGGTCGCGCTGCGCTCAGGGGGAGGGATGCCCAGGGCCCTCGCCCGGCTGAACCTCATGGCGCTAGGCTCGGTGCGAAGGGCGTTGGCCGACCCGCAGGGCTCCGTGTGGGTGAATCTGTTCGCGCCCGTCGAGATACTCCATTGCTTCGGGCTGGCCCCGCTGTCGATAGAGTGCTTTTCCTCGTTCATGGCGGGTTTCCGCGTCGAGGACTATTTCATAGACAGGGCCGAGAGGGCGGGCATGCCCGACACGCTCTGCTCCTATCACAAGAATTTCATAGGCGTCGTCGATTCGCGCGTCCTGCCCCCGCCGCTGCTTTCCCTGACCACCACGCTGGCCTGCGACTGCAACCTGAACACCTTCCGCCACATCGAGGGCAGCATGGGCGTGAAAAGCCATGTGATAGACGTGCCGTACGAATACAGCCCCGCCGCCGAGTCCTACGTAACCGGGCAGCTCGAGGCGCTTGTCGCCGATCTTGAACGGGCGACGGGACGGGCCTTCAGGCCCGAAAGGCTGAAGGAGGCGCTCGACATAGAGAACAGCTGCCGCGAGCTGCACGAGTCGGCCCTGCGGCTCCAGGCGGAGAGGGACTACCCCTGCGCGCCTACCCTGCACATGTTCAAGCTGTTCGCGACGCATCTGCTGCCTGGCTCCCGCGAGGTCCTGGGCTACTACCGGCTCCTGAACGAGGAGCTTGAGGCGAGCCCGGCGAGCGAGGCCGTAAGGATACTGTGGATACATCTGCTGCCCTTCTACGACGAGAGCCTGAAGGCGCTCCTGGCCCCTGGCTCGGGCTTCCGCATAATCTGCTCCGACTTCGACCTTGACTACCGCGAGCGGCTTGACAGCTCAAAGCCGCTCGCGGCGCTGGCGAGGAAGATGCTGCTGAATGTCTACAACGGGCCATACGAGAGGAAGATGCGCATGGCGGCCGAGGCGGCCGATCTGCTCAGGCCCGACTGCGTCGTGCATTTCTGCCATTGGGGATGCAGGCAGTCGGCGGGCGGCGTGATGGAGATGAAGCGGATGTTCGGCGAAAGGGGCCTGCCGATGCTGATACTCGACGGCGACGGCATGGACAGGCGAGGCAGCCCCGACGGGCAGATCAGGACGAGGCTGGAGGCGTTTTTCGAGACCCTTGGGGCCGCGAGGGCCGCCGGCCGAGATCCGGGGCCGGATCCCGTGACGGGCGAAAACGGCGTGGGGGGCGGGCGGTAATGGCATGATAGCGTATATGTGCAAATACGCCCCTGCGGAGATACTCAGGGCCATGGGCGCCGAGACGCTGTACCTGGAGCCCTCGGCGGCGGATTCCGACATGGCCGGGGCCATGATGCACCCCATGGTCTGCTCCTTCGTCAAGTCCGCGCTCGGGGCCATCATGAAGGCAGACTTCGAAGGCGTCCTGCTGACGAGCTGCTGCGACAGCAGCAGGCGGCTTTTCGACGTGCTTCGCGCAAGGCGCCCTGGGCGTTTCGCGTATATGGCGGAGCTGCCGGCAAAGGCGGGCGGGGAGGCGCGCGGCATATATGTGTCGTCGCTGAAGGGGCTGATAGACGCGTACGGCGCGTTCAGCGGCAAGAGCTTCTCGGCCGGTGCGCTGTTGGCTGCGGCGCGCGGCGGCGCCCGCCCGGAGGCTGCGGCCTTCGCGCCTGTGGATGGGGCCGTCAACCTAGGGCTAGTCGGCGCAAAATGCGGCGCGGGCCTTGTCGATACGGTGCGGCGCTGCGGCGGCAACGTCGCCTTCAATCTGTCCTGCACGGGCCACGCCCACAGCTTCGGGGCCTTGGCGGCGCTCGAGGGCGGGGGGCGCGGCGCCTCCGCCCAGGACACGGACGCCGCGCTCGACGCCTACGCGGACGGGATATTCTCGCAGTACCCCTGCATGCGCATGATAGCGCCGGGGCTGCGCGAGGAGGGGCTTGCGGCCCTGGAGGGCCAGGTGAGCGGGCTCATATACCATACCGTCAAGTTCTGCGACAGCTACGCCTACGAGTACGCGGCGCTCAAGGGCCGTCTCGGCGTCCCCGCGCTGAAGGTCGAGACGGACTATACCGCGCCGGGCGAGGGGCAGGAGCTGACACGCGTCGCGGCCTTTGTCGAAGCGCTCGGGGCAAAGGGGGCGGGGGGCGCGGGCGTGGCGATTGGCGCGGGCGGGCTGGCCGGCGCGGGCGTGGCGATTGGCGCGGGCGGGCTGGCTGGCGCGGGCGGCGCGGCGCCCGCAGGAAGGGCGGCGGCCCGGCGTGGCGACTTCTTCATGGGCATAGACAGCGGCTCGACGTCCACAAACGCCGTCATCGTGGACGCGGACGGCGAGACAGTTTCTTGGTCGGTCGTGCGCACAGGGCCAAGGACGCTCGAAAGCGCCGCCCGCGCCCGCGACGAGGCACTTGAAAGGGCAGGGCTCGGCGCATCATCCCTGGGGGGCATAGTCGCGACGGGCTACGGCAGGATAAACATAGGCTTCGCGGACGGCGCCGTCACGGAGATAAGCTGCCACGCGGCCGGGGCGCACCGCCTCAACCCCGCAGCCCGCACGATACTGGACATAGGCGGCCAGGACAGCAAGGCGATACGCGTGGACGGGGACGGCGCCGTCGCGGACTTCGCGATGAACGACAAGTGCGCCGCAGGCACGGGGCGCTTCCTGGAGATGATGGCGCGGACGCTCGACATAGGGCTCGAGGACATGGGGGAGGAATCCCTGGGCTGGAAGGAGGAGCTGCGCATCAGCAGCATGTGCGCCGTGTTCGCGGAGTCGGAGGTGGTCTCCCTGATAGCGCAAAACAGGGAGAGGGCCGACATACTGCGGGCCCTGAACATGGCTATAGCCTCGCGCAGCGAGGCGCTGCTGGCCAGGGCCGGGGGTAGGCCCCCGTACATGATGACGGGCGGCGTCGCGCGGAACGCGGGGGTGGTGAGGGCGCTGGAGGACAGGCTGGGCGCGGGCTTTTGGGTCTGCGAGCGGCCGGAGACGGTGGGCGCGCTGGGGGCGGCCCTGATCGCGGCGGGCTTCCCCCGCAAGACGTGAAAGGCTTCCGCGAAGAAGCGCGGGAACGCCCGATCATCGCAGCAGGCCGCCCCGCCCTCATGGAAGGCCCATAAAATCCAGTATCAGGCGCACGGCCGCCTCGTGGTCGCCGGGCGGGACGACGGGGACGCCGGCGTCGGGGAAGGGGCCTTCGCCCACTATGCCTACCAGGCTTCCCGCCTCGCAGACGGGCCGCCCGCCCCGTGGCACCGTCTCTATCTTGGGCCAGGCGGAGCGCTTGAAGCCTTCGAGCAGTATGAGATCGGCGTCGGCGAAGCTCGGGATAAGCTGCTCCTCCGAGACGCTTTCCATCCTGGTGATCATGAATTTCTCGCCGTCGAACACGGCGGCGCCGCAGGCGCCGGCCCGCAGATGGCGCCAGGTGTCCGTCCCCGGCACATCGGCCGAAAAGGAATGCCCGTCGTGCTTTATGACGGCGACGCGCAGCCCGCGGCCACGCAGCAGGGGCAGCAGGCCCTCTATGAGCGTCGATTTGCCCGATTTTTTGCGGCCGCTGACCGCGATTACCGCAGGCCCGCCCTTCGTCACGCCTAAGCCCTCCTGTCCATGCGGCTGCCTGCACGGCAGACGCGCCGACAGCCGGGGGGCGCCAGCCGTCCGCGCTCCCGTCCCCGCCCTTCGGCAGCTTCCCTGCCTCAAGTATATCAATTTCGAGCAGCCCTGTAAATAGGCTGCCGCCAACGCCGCCGCATTAACTTTAACACCCTCGAAAGGGGCAAGTCAACGCTTTTCGGCGGGATTTTGGAAAAAAACTAAAAAAAATTTAATTTTTTTTTTTGAAAATCCACCCCATTTTCCGGCAGTCGGAAAATATTTCGTGGGAGGGGACGGATGCGAAAAAGGCTAGTTTGCAATAGCTTCCTGCGATCCGGCGAGGGGCAAAAGTCCCGATATATGCAACAAATTCGCCCAAAAACACAAACTTGACAAGTATAATAGAGTGTGCTAACCTAGTA
>JAISXZ010000141.1 GCA_031270275.1 Eubacteriales Family XIII. Incertae Sedis bacterium
TTGTCTTCCTCACGTACCAAGCAGTACGCTCCGGGAGCCAAAATCGCCCCCAGAACCCGATCTGGACAAAACTGACGCGGCGTGTGAGTAGTTTCGATTTAAGTAGGTGAGTAGTAACCTGATGACTGGCTGGAGGCGGCCGCCCGGCGGGCGGCACGGCCGGCTATGGGAGGATGAGGCTTGGACAACGCCCGCTGCGAGCACGAGGGCTGCGGCGGCTGCCTTTACCGGGACGTCCCCTACGAGGGGCAGCTTGCGATAAAGGACGGGGAGCTGCGCCGGCTTATGGACGGCAGCGGGATAGACTGCGGCGAATACCTGGGGATCGCCGCCAGCCCCGCCCTTTACGCCTACCGCAACAAGATGGACTACAGCTTCGGGGACGAGCGCAAGGGGGGCGAGATCACGCTCGGCATGCACAGGAGGGGCCGCTTCATGTCGGTGATGACGACGGACGGCTGCCTGCTCGTCGACGGGGACTTCAACGCCATACTGGCCGCCGCCCTGCGCTTCGCCAGGGAAAAGGGCTACGCCGCCTACAACAGGAAAAGCCGCTGCGGGCTGCTGCGCAACCTGGTGATACGCCGGGGCGCGCGCACGCGGCGCATTCTCGTGAACCTCGTGTGCAGCTCGCAGGGCTGCGTGGACGGGGACGCCTTCGTGGAGCGCCTGCTCTCGCTCGGGCTGGGCGGGGGCATAGACGGGATACTGCTGACCGTGAACGACAGGCCGGCCGACTTTGTGTACTGCGACGAGCTCAGGACGCTTTACGGCAACAGCTTCTACTTCGAGGAGATGCTGGGCCTTCGGTTCAAGGTGGGCGCGTTCTCGTTCTTCCAGACCAACGTCGAGGCCGTGGAAAGGCTGTGCGAGACCGTTTTTTCGTGGATGCCGCCGCTTGACGGCAAGACCGTCTTCGATCTGTACTGCGGCGCGGGCGTGATAACGCAGGCCTTGGCGAAGCGGGCCGGGCGCGCCGTGGGCATAGAGATATCCGGCGAGGCCGTGGGCGCGGCCAGGGAGAACGCGGCGGCCAACGGGCTTGCGAACTGCTCGTTCATAGAGGGCGACGTCCTGGAGAGGATAGACGCGCTCGCCGGCGAAAGGCCCGATTTCGTCGTCCTCGACCCCCCGAGGGCGGGCGTGCACCCAAAGGCCCTGGAAAAGATAGCGGGCCTTCGCGCCGACGCCCTGCTGTACATATCCTGCAACCCGAAAAGCATGATGGAGAATCTGCGGGCCATGAACGGCCTGTACGGAGTAAAATGCGTCCAGGCGTTCGACAACTTCCCCTTTACGGGGCATACGGAAGCGGCCGCCCTGCTTGAACTGCGCCGCCAAAACTGAAGTCCGCGCCGACGGAGGCCATTATGGGAGACACTCTTTACAGGAACGGGAACGTAAGGATACAGATGGAGCACATACGCGGCAGCGGGCGGCTGGCGCTGCTGGACGAGCTGAGGGGGCTCGCGATAGCGAACATGGCCGCCTATCATCTGTGCTATGACCTGAGCTACATATACGGCCTGGGATGGCAGTGGTTCCAGAGCGAATGGGCAGGGCTGTGGCAGATCTGCATAAGCGTGTCGTTTCTGCTTATGGCCGGCATCTGCACCGGGCATTCGGGGCGCCCGTACATGCGCGTCCTAAAGGTGGCGGCCTGCGCGGCGGCCGTCAGCGCCGCAACCTTCGTCCTGTATCCCGAGCAGGCGATAAGTTTCGGCATATTGCATTGCATGGCCGCGTCCATGCTGCTGTTCGCGCTGCTGCGCGGGCGGATCTCGAGAATCCCCGCGCTGCCGGGCTTCGTGTTCGCGGCGCTGCTCGCGCTCATATCCTGGAACGTGGCCAGGGGGTACATCGGCTTCGAGGGCCTGGCTGCCTACAGGCTGCCGGAATTCCTGTACGGGACGGACTGGCTTTTCCCGCTGGGCCTCAAAGGCCCGTCCTACCGCTCGGCGGACTATTTCCCGCTGCTGCCTTACTTTTTCGTGTTCATGGCCGGCGCCTTCTGCCGCTTCGCGCAGACCAGGCCTGCCTACACGGAGAGGCCGCGCATCCGCCCGCTGGCCTTCATGGGCAGGCACAGCCTGCTGATATACATGCTGCACCAGCCCGCCATCATGGGCCTGCTGTACCTTCTGTCCCTCGCATTCGGCGAATGAGCCGCCGGGAGGCCCGCGCCGCCGGCAAAAGGACCGCCTCCGCAGCGGAGTGGCGACGCCCTATCCTTCAAGATATTCCAGTATCAGCGACGCGGGCAGGCCTATGTTCCTCAGCGAGACGCTTTCCCGGATTTCGCCTTCCCTCTGGATCGAGGCCCCTATCGATATGATGTCCAGGCCGGGGTTCTTGGCCGCGATGAACCCGATGCCGCTGGGTTCCGCCCTGCGGGCCGCCGCGTAGCCGCCGCACATGTCCTCGAATATGCCGGCGAAGGCGGAGGCCAGGGGGCTGTGCGCCGGCGTCCGCCACGGCGGCACGACGTCCTCCCTCGCGAGCTGCGCGCCGCAGAGATAGGCGAGGGTCTCTATGTCGCCGCAGAGCGCGTCCACGCCCTCCGAGGCGCCGGTGAGCATGATGTCCGCGCCGAAAGACCCGCCGTCGAGGCCCAGCCGCCTGAGATTCGACGAAACGGAGGCGTTTTCAGCGTCCTCGCCATCGAGCGGGCAGGGCCCCTCCGAGACGCTGTACAGCAGGCTTACGACGGCGGCGCCGTCGTCGAAGGACATGACCTGTTCCGGCATCTCGGTCTGCGCGAACAGCAGGCCGGCGCCGTCCTCCCCCCCATAGCGCGCGTCGAAATCCTTCTCGTATTTTTTGAAAAGCGAGCTGAAGCGCTTCAGCTCGTAGTCGTTCAGCGCTATGACGGCCGACGCGCTCCGGGGCGGCTCCCACTCGGAGGCCCCGCCGGACAGCGAGGCTATCTCAAGCACCACGCCCTCGCCCTTGGCTATGCTCAGAAGCTCGGCGACGACCTTTATGGGGTTTGGGGCGGCCTTGCCGCCATACCCCTCCGCAGGCCCTGCAGCGGAGAGGACATAGGCGTTCTTCCCCGTGGGCGGCCCCCATGCCAGCTCCCGCGACAGACGGGCCACGGAGAGCGCGGGCGAGGACAGGCAGATGCTGCCGTCGTCGTTCCAGCCGAGGTCTATGAGGCTTCCGCCCTCGAGCCAGGCGGGATCAAGGCCCTCCATGCCCGCGCCGCCGAGGCTGAATATGGCCCGCAGCGGGCCGCCGGGGCCGGCGTTCTCCATCACGTCCTGCGCCGTCGCGCCGCCAAGGGCGGCGGCCGCGCCTATATTTGTCCCGTCGCCCCTGAGGCTCTCGCCCCTGAACCCGTCGCCCCTGACGCCCTCGCCCCCGCTCTCATACACAAGCCTGACGCCGCGTTCGCCCGTGTCGGCCGGCGCGGCGCCCTCGGATATGAGCTCCATGTCCATGCGCGTGTGCAGTATCGTGGCGGGCCTGCCCTCAAAGCCCTCTGCGGCCGCCCTCTCCACGGCCAGGTTCCCGTAGGCGTCGCTGTACGCGCGAAAGCCGCCGACCTCCGCCCATTCCAGCAAGGCGCCCCTTATCCGCTCGGGGGCCGCCTCGCTTCTCGGTATCCCCGCGACCCTGTAAAAATGCCGCGTCATCACATTGTCCATGGCGTAGTCCGCTTCCATCGACGCGGCGTCCTCGGCGCAGCCCGTGAGCAGGCTGGCCGACGACAGTGCCAGCATGGCCGCGAACGCGGCCGCCCGAAGCCCCATTTTGCATTTGCCCCTGTATTTCATCATGACAGATCCCCCTTTTTGAGTCCTTCTTTTGAGTCCTTGATCGACGCCGCCGGCCATCCTCCGCAGGCACGACACGCGGTTAGACTGCATAAGCCTGCCATATTGTTTCATAAAGCGGCAAAAAAAATCGCGGATGGCGCCGGAACGGCTACAGATACCTCCTGACCCTGCGGCAATATGCCTCATATTCGGCCCCGAAGCGCGAGCGCAGGAATCTTTCCTCGTTCAGTGTCTGCCCATGGACGCCTAGGGCGGCACAGACGAAAAACGCAAGGAAGAACCAGTTCGGGTATATCAGGAAGGTGCCGAAAAAATAGATGTCCATAAACAGGAAGATGGGGTTGCGGCTTAGGGAGAACACGCCCGAGACGACGAGGCCTCCGCCCCCCGCGTCGTCGATCCCGACCCTCCATGCGCCCCCGAACGAAACGAGGGCGGCCGCAAAGAGCGCCAGCCCCGCGGCGCAGAGCGCGACGCCCGTCCAGCGCGCCGGCGCCGCGTCCCAGAACAGCGGCGCGGGTATCAGGCTGCCGCCGAACGCGGCGGCGGCCGCCTGCGCCGTCCATAGCGCCAGCGCGGGCATGAGGACGATTTCAAGCGCCCTCCCGGCCGGCGATTTCCCCTTGCCGAGGACGAACACCCTGATCCCCCGCGCCTTCAGCATAGCCGTCCTGCCGAGGAACATCAGCCAGAACAGGCAGAGCATCGAAAATGCCATGATGTCGGCCACGCCGACCACCCCCATATCCGTCTCGTGCATATCACATCGCACACATCGCACGGCATTTCAATCTGTATAATAACCGCGCCTTCTGCGGTTATTATATCATAAACGCGGAGCGTTTATGATATCTGCCACGTGCGTTTTCGCCGAAGGCGAAAAAATCGCACGGCATTCCAATCGGTATAATAACCGCGCCTTCTGCGGTTATTATATCATAAACGCGGAGCGTTTATGATATCTGCCATGTGCGTTTTCGCCGAAGGCGAAAAAATCGCACGGCATTCCAATCTGTATAATAACCGCGCCTTCTGCGGTTATTATATCATGGACAGGCGGACAGGCACAAGGGGAACAGCGGGCCCGGCGGCGAAAACAGGCAGTCGAAAACCCGCAGGCGGCAACTAAAACACTTGCAATGCCTGCCCCATTGTGTTATAGTGAGGATTGCCGAACTTGAACGGCGGCGCCGTTCCCCTGCGTACACAGGCGGCGGGTTTCGGCTTTGGACATGGCCATAATCGAATTTTGCCTTTGAAGGAGGTGCGCATAATGTCTAGAAGGTGTTCAGTCTGCGGCAAGGGCCAGGTTTCGGGCAACAACGTGTCCCACTCGAACAGGCACACGAGAAGGAAATGGAACGCGAATATCCAGACCGTCAAGGTCAACGACAACGGGACGGTCAAGAGGGCGAAGGTCTGCACCAGATGCATACGCTCGGGCAAGGTCACCAGGGCCATCTAGCGCCATAGGCCCGGCCTTTCGCCAGGCGCGTCCGCAACGGCCCAAGCAGCGGCCCGGGCATGTCCTGCAAGCCGCCTGCGGCAGGCCGTATTTTTTGCGCGGCCGCGCGTTTGCGCCGCCCTTGGCGGCAGGACGGAAAAGCATGTTTTGCGAAAGGGAAACCCCAAGGGGGCGCGTCTCCATCGACAAGGCCGTGCTTGGGGGCATAATAAGGCGCGAAACGGATCTGTTCGAGGGGAAGGTCCTGCTTTCCGACGCGAAGGGGAGGCCCATAAAAAACCCTGGCCGGGACATGGGCTTCTTCGAGTTCTCGTGGGCGGAGGGCCTTCTTGATCTCAGGGTTTTCGTGATAATCAGGATGGGGACCAGCATCAACGCCGTCGCCACGGGGATGATCAGGGGGCTGTCGGACAGCCTGGCCTCGATTGCCGACGTAAGGCCGGGCGGCGTTTCGATAATCGTCAAGGGCGTGCTTTCGAGGAACATATCGAGGCGCGACATCGAGGTCACCGCCCAAAACCCCTGGTGAGACGGCAATGAAGCGGCGACATGCAGAGGCAAGGGGCGGATGACGGATCTTGGGGCGCCCGTAGACAGCGTCAAGGGCATAGGCGCGGCCAAGAAGGCCGCCCTTGGAAGGATGGGCATACGCTCTGCGGGGGCTCTGCTTTGGCATTTCCCGCGCGACTACGAGGACAGGCGCGGGCGGACGCGCATAGCGTCCCTGTCGCCGGGCATGGCGGCCGCGATCAGCGCCTCCGTGGTCTCGATTGAGGCGGGAGGCCCTTCATACGGCGGGCGCGGCGCGCGCAGGCCGCTGAAACTCACGGTCTGCGACCGCACAGGCACGCTCGAGATCGTATTCTTCAAGGCCGACTACCTAGCGAAAAGCTTTGCCGTGGGGAAGGAGTACGCCTTCTACGGTCGCGTGTCGCCGGGAAGCAGGGGCCTCCAGATGGCGCACCCTGATTTCAGCGCGGAGGGCGGGCGCTGGGACGGCGCGATCGTGCCCGTGTACCCCCTGGCCTCCGGCATCAGCCAGAAAGACCTGCGCAGATGGACTGAGTGCCTTTTGGGCGGCGACCCGCGCATCGACGAGCCCCTGCCGGAGGGGACCCTCGCGCGCAACAGGCTCTGCGGCATAGGGTACGCGCTCAGGAACATACATTTCCCGGAGGACAGGCGCCGGCTCATGGAGGCCCGCTACAGGCTCATTTTCGAGGAGCTTTTGACGCTCCAGGCCGGCCTGATGATGCTGAAAAGCGACAACGAGGCCGCCAAGGGCATGAGCTTCGGCGCCGAAGTGCGCGGCTTCGTAGACGGGCTGCCCTACAGGCTCACGGCCGCGCAGCGCAGGGCCTTGGCGGATATAGACGGCGACATGGGGTCCGGGCGCGCCATGAACAGGCTGCTGCAGGGCGACGTGGGCTCGGGCAAGACCGTAGTCGCCGCCGCCGCCATGTACAAGGCGGTGAAAAGCGGCTTTCAGGCGGCCATGATGGCGCCCACCGAGACCCTGGCCTGGCAGCATTTCGGCGAGCTTCGGGGCCTGTTCGCGCCGCATGGCGTCAGGACGGGCTTCCTGGCCGGCGGCGTCAGGGGCGCGGAGCGCAGGGCCCTGCTCGAAAAGCTGAAAAGCGGGGAGATCGATCTGCTCGTCGGGACGCATGCCGTCATACAGCCCGAGGTCGTCTTCGGCAGGCTCGGTATAGTGGTGACCGACGAGCAGCATAGGTTCGGCGTCGCGCAGAGGGTCAGGCTCCAGCAGAAGGGCGAGAGCCCCGACATACTGGTGATGACCGCTACGCCCATACCGAGGACCCTGGCCTTCATAGTCTACGGGGACCTGGACATATCCGTCATGGACGAGAAGCCCCCAGGGCGGCAGGCCGTGTTTACTAAGGCTACGGACGCGGGCGGCAGGGACGCGGCCTACGAGTTCATGCGCAGGGAGATACGGACGGGCAGCCAGGCATACGTGGTGGCCCCCCTGGTCGATGACGGGGACGGCGGCCGCGCGCTAAAGTCCGCGACGGGCCTGCACGCGGAGCTGGCAAGGCGTTTTAAGGGCCATTCGGTGGCGCTGATCCACGGCCAGATGAGGCAGTCCGAAAAGGACGCCGCAATGAGGGATTTCTACGCGGGGAAGGCCGCCGTGCTGGTCTCCACGGTGCTGATAGAGGTCGGGATAAACGTGCCCAACGCGACGATCATGCTGATCGAGAACGCGGAGCGGTTCGGGCTGGCGCAGCTCCACCAGCTGCGGGGGCGGGTCGGCAGGGGCGAAAGGCAGTCCTACTGCATACTTGTGACCGAGCGCGGCTCTGCGGAGGCCGAGGAGCGGGCGAGGATAATGGTATCCACCGACGACGGCTTCGCCATAGCCGAAAAGGATCTCGAACTTCGAGGGCCCGGCGAGTTCTTCGGCGCGAGGCAGCACGGGATGCCGAGGCTGCGCATAGCGAACCTGCTGAAGCACGTCAAGGTCCTGGCCGCCGTGAAGGACGAGGCCCATCTGCTGCTCGCCGGGGATCCGGGCCTGTCCCTGCCGGAGAACCGCGCCCTGCGCGAGAGGATCGCCGCGCTTTTCAGCAAGGCGGGGGAGGGGCTGGGCGAGGATGCGGAGATAGACGCCGGGAAAATCGGCATATAGCGCTTGTAATATGGGCGGCCGTTTTATATAATATAGGGGACTTCCAAAAACTTAGGACACCATGAGGATCATCGCTGGGGAATGCAGGGGCATGAGGCTCTTTTCGCCCGACACGCAGAGGATAAGGCCTACGCCCGACAGGGTGAAGGGCGCCATGTTCAGCATGCTCGGCGGCTTCATGGACGGCGCCGTCGTGCTCGACCTCTTTGCGGGCACGGGCAGCCTCGGGCTGGAGGCCCTGAGCAGGGGCGCCTCGTTTTGCCGTTTCTGCGACAATTCGAGGGAAAGCCTTGCGCTGATCGAGAGGAACGTCGCGCACTGCCGCATGGGGGAAAGGTCCGAGATACTGAGGCGCGGCTTTGAGCAGGCGCTGTCGCCGGGAGGCCCAAAGGCCGATATAATATTCCTTGACCCCCCGCACCACGACAGCCGCTACGGGAAATGCCTCGAGCTTATAGCCTTGAACGGCGTCCTGCGCGAAGGCGGCGTCGTTGTGGCCGAGCATGGCGCCAAGCTGCCGCCGGATGCGGGCCTGTCGGGGCTGTGCGCCGTGAAACGCCGGGCCTACGGGAGCGTCGGCGTCACCCTGTTCAGCCAGGAGCCGACGGCGTGGGGGCGCGAATGGGATCAATGACGTGGACGACGCCCCAATTTGAAAGGGCTGCCTATGAGAGAACTGCTGCTTTACGCGGGATCCTTCGATCCCATAACCAACGGGCATCTTGACCTGATAATCCGCGGGTCCAGGCTCTGCGAGCGGATGATAATAGGCGTCATACGCAACCGCGCGAAGGACTCGCGCTTCCCCCTGGACGACAGGGCGGAGATGATAAGGCTCGCCACGTCACACCTGAAAAACGTCAGCATCGACTGCTTCGACGGCCTTTTGGCGGACTATGTGAAGGAAAAGGGCGTGAGCGCCGTGCTTCGCGGGCTCCGCGCGACCATGGATTTCGAGTACGAGATGCAGATGGCGCAGATGAACGCAAGGCTTTACGGGGACGAGGTCGAGACGCTTTTTCTCATGACCTGCCCCGAGTATTCCTTCGTCAGCTCGAGCATCGTCAACGAGGTGTTCCGCCTTGGCGGCGATATTTCGGGGCTTGTGCCCGACGCCGCGCTCGCGCACATGAGGAAGATATGCCCCGCAAAAAAGCAACGCACATCGGTTTACGGATCCCCGAATGGAGGCTGCCATGAAGGTTCTGGAATTGCTGGACGAAATAGAGGAGATAGTTGAAACTGCGTCCAAGATGCCCCTTACGGGCAAGCTGCTGGTCGACGGCGACGAGATCCTTGAGATCGTGAAGGACGTCAGGGTGACGCTCCCCGACGAGATACAGCAGGCGCAGTGGATAAAGGAGGAGCGGCAGCGCATACTCGACGAGGCCAAGAAGGAGTACGAGATACTGGTCCAGGACGCGCGGCAGCAGGCGGAGATGCTCATAGACGGGCATGAGATAACCGAAAAGGCGCGAAACAGGGCGGCGGAGCTCACGCGCCAGACCGAGGCCGGCGTAAGGCAGCTCAAGATGGACACATACGACTATATCGACAAGATACTGTTCGAGTTCCAGGGCAGGATGGAGCAGCTCAACGCGACCTATTTCGGCGACATGTTCACGAGCATACAGAAAGCGTTTGAGGGCATAAACCACACGGTGCAGAGCAACCGCATGGAGATAAAGGACCTGGCCTACAAGACCCATATGGATGAAAATGAGTGATGGCCTGGATGCGGAGCCTGGGGCGCTAGGCGTCATAGCGGAGTACAACCCCTTTCACAACGGGCATCTGTACCATCTGGAGACGGCAAGGGCCCTCGCGCGGGCGGAGACGGCCGTCGCCGTCATGAGCGGCGACTTCGTCCAGAGGGGCGAGCCGGCGCTTTTCGACAAGTGGGAAAGGGCGGAGGCCGCGGTCAGGAACGGCCTCGACCTCGTGGTGGAGCTGCCCTTCCTGTACGCCTGCAACAGCGCGGAGCGCTTCGCCAAGGGCGCCGTCAGGCTGCTTTCGGCCATGGGCTGCGTCAGCCATGTCGCCTTTGGCAGCGAGGCGGGCGAGATAGGGCCTCTCGACAGCCTGGCGCGGCTGCTGGCGGACGAGCCCGAGAGCTTCAGGGCGCGGCTGCGCGCCGCCTCCAGGTCGGGGCTCTCATTCCCTAGGGCCAGGCATGAGGCGGTCAGGGCGGCCTTGGGGGACGAGGCGGCGGATCTCCTGAAAAGCCCCAACAACATACTGGCGGTCGAGTACCTTAAGCAGCTCCGCCTCGTGGGCGGCGCCGCGCGCATCAGGCCGCTCACCTTCAAAAGGCGCGGCGCCGGCTACTTCGGCGCGTCGCCCTGCGACAATACGGCCGGTTCGTCGGCGCTGAGGGGCCTGCTGCTTTCCGGCCGCGCGGACGAGGCGGCGCGCTATATGCCCGAGGCGGCGCTGCCCCGCGCCAGGCATGGGCCCATGGGCATCGACGGCTTTTTCCCCCTGATCGCCTGCGCCGCCCGCGTAAGGGGCGCGGATGAGCTCGCGGAGACGCTTTCGGCGTCGGAAGGGCTTGAAAACAGGCTTAAGCGCGCCTTGGACGGGGCCTCGGACATGGCGTCCCTGATAGCCGGCGTCAAGTCCAAGCGGTACACGGAAACGCGCGTGAAGCGCTTTCTCATCCACGTCCTTATGAACGTCAGGAAGGCGGATTTCTCGAGAATCGACGAGGCCGGCGCATCCTATTTCAGGGTGCTCGCCATGAACGGCAGGGGCCGGCGGCTTCTGAGGCGCATGGCGGGGGCGCAGGGCGGGGCTGCGGCCCTGAGCTCCTTGGGCAGGAGGGCCCCGCTGCCCTGGGCGGCGGAGGCGATGCTCGGCTACGATCTGCTGGCGGCCGACATCTACAACCTCGTCCGGGACGGGGGGATGGCGGAGGCGTCGGACTTCAGGCGCAGGCCCTACTGCGCCGCCGACTGACGCGTGGGCGGGGCTTTCCGCCGAAGCCGGGCGCAGAGCCGGCGGCCTGGGCGCACGGACATGAATCAATCGGTGTTTCCGTAGACATGGAGGGCATACAAAATGAAAGTACTGGTCATCAACTGCGGCAGCTCGTCGCTCAAATACCAGGTGCTGGACATGAGCAACGAGTCCCTGCTCGCCAAGGGGCTTGTGGAGCGGATCGGCATAGAGGGTTCCGCCATAAGCCACGAAAAGACAGGCATGAAGGAAAAATTCGTGCTCACGGAGCCCATGGAGACGCACAGGGATGCCATAAAGAACGTCATAGGCGCGCTTCTCGACAGCAAATACGGCGTCGTGGCGTCCATGGACGAGATAGGGGCCGTGGGGCACAGGGTGGTCCACGCGGGCGAGAAGTACGCCGATTCCATCGTCATAAACGGCAAGGTCATGGATGTGCTGCTCGAGTGCGAGGAGCTGGCCCCCCTCCACAACCCGCCCAACATCCTAGGCATAAACGCCTGCAGGGAACTCATGCCGACAACGCCCATGGTGGCCGTGTTCGACACGGCCTTTCACCAGACCATGCCGCCGGAGGCATACACGTATGCCCTGCCCTACGAATACTACGAAAAGTACGGCATACGCAAGTACGGCTTCCACGGGACAAGCCACAAGTACGTGTCCGAGCGGGCTGCGGACATACTCGGCGTCAACCTAGACGATCTGAAGATAATAACCTGCCATCTTGGGAACGGCGCCAGCGTCACGGCGATCAAAAGGGGCAAGAGCATAGACACGTCCATGGGCTTCACGCCGCTCGAGGGCCTTGTCATGGGCACGCGCTCCGGCGACATGGATCCCGCCATACTCTCCTACATCAGCGAGAAGGAGGGCCTATCCTTCGCGGAGGTCATGAACGTCCTCAACAAGGAGTCGGGCGTTTTGGGCATATCGGGCGTGAGCAGCGACTTCAGGGATCTGGAGAACGCGGTCGAGGAGGGCAACGAGCGCGCCGCGCTCGCGATCAAGGTGTTCGCGCACAAGGTCCGCTTCTACATCGGCGCCTACATAGCGATAATGAACGGTGTGGACGCCATAGTGTTCACCGCCGGCGTGGGCGAGAACAGCATAGAGATGCGCGACGTCATCTGCGCGGAGCTGGGGAACCTCGGCATCAAGCTCGACCTCGTGAAGAACAAGATACGCGGCAAGGAGACCATAATAAGCCGCGACGACTCGAAGGTCGCCATACTGCTTGTGCCGACTAATGAGGAGTTGATGATTGCGAGGGACACATACCGCCTCACAAAATAGGGTAGGTTACTGCCAAAGGCGGGCGGGGCGGCGGGCATGCCCCCGCTGACTTGGAGCAAACCGGCTGTATTTCTCGGTTTTGCGAGCAAAGACT
>JAISXZ010000190.1 GCA_031270275.1 Eubacteriales Family XIII. Incertae Sedis bacterium
CCGGCAGGCCGCCGCGCCCCGCGGACGGACGCCCCGCGAGGCCGGGGCAGCCGACGGGCGGGCGCCCCGCGAGGCCGGGGCAGCCGCCGGGCGGACGCCCCGCAAGGCCGGGGCAGCCAGCGGGCGGACGCCCCGCCAGGCCGGGCGGCGGCAGGCCCGACGCGCGCAAGCCGGGCGACAAAGGGCCCGCCGCAGCCACCAAGCGCAAGGACGCCGGCATGGGGCGCTCGCTTGAAAAGAGGCCGCTGAAAAGCAGGGGCAGGCCCAAGTCCGCGCCGAGGACGGCGCCGGACGAGGCTGCGGCCGGCATGGCGGAACTGGCGCCGGGCACCAAGCTCATAAACGTGCCTATCACGGTGGCGGGCTTCGCCGAGCAGATAGAAAAAAGCGCCTCCGACATCATAATGCGGCTCATGCGTCTGGGCATCATGGCCAACATAAACCAGAGCATAGACGAGGAGACGGCGCTGGTGCTTGCCGAGGATCTGGGGGTTCCGGTCGTCATAGGCAAGGTGGGCGGCGCGCCTATCGAGGAGGGGCTCGAGCTGTTCGAGGACAAGGACGAGGATCTGAGGCCGCGGCCCCCCATCATCACCGTAATGGGCCATGTGGACCACGGAAAGACATCCCTTCTCGACGCGATACGCAAGACCAACGTGACCCAGGGCGAGGCAGGAGGCATAACCCAGCACATAGGCGCGTCGGAGGTGAGCATAAACGGCGAAAGGATCGTCTTTCTCGACACGCCGGGACACGAGGCGTTCACGGCCATGCGCGCGCGCGGCGCCCATGTCACGGACATCGCGGTGCTGGTCGTGGCAGCGGACGACAGCGTAAAGCCGCAGACGATTGAATCCATAAGCCATGCGAAGGCCGCAGGCGTCCCCGTCATAGTCGCGATAAACAAGACGGACAAGCCGGGGGCCAATGTTGACAAGGTGAAGCAGGATCTGTCCGACAACGGCGTCCTCGTCGAGGAATGGGGGGGCAAGACCATATGCGTGCCCGTTTCCGCCAAGACAGGCGAGGGGATAGTCACCCTGCTCGAGATGATACTGCTCCAGGCCGAGGTGCTGGAGCTCAGGGCCAACCCAGGCAGGCTGGCGATAGGCACGGTCATAGAGGCCCGGATCGACAAGGCGAAGGGCCCCGTGGCCACGCTGCTCGTCCTGAACGGCACGCTTGAGCCCGGCATGAGCATCGTTGCGGGCACATCGAGCGGAAGGATACGCGCGATGACGGATTTCCAGGGCAACGCCATAAAGGCGGCCGGGCCGGCCACCGCGGTCGAGATACTGGGCCTTACCGCAGCCCCCGAGGCGGGCGACGAGTTCAACGCCGTCAGGGAGGACAGGCTTGCCCGCGAAATCGCGGAAAACAGGAGGATCCGCCTGCGCGAGGAAGTGATGGCGAAAAACGCGAGCACGACGCTCGAAAGGCTTTTCAGCCAGATACAGGAGGGCGAGACCAAGGAGCTGGCGCTCATAGTGAAGGGCGACGTCCAGGGCTCCGTAGGCGCCATAACGGCCTCGCTTGAAAAGCTGAAGAACGAGAACGTGTCCGTGAAGATCGTGCATACGGGCGTGGGCGCGGTCACGGAATCGGACGTGATGCTCGCCAGCGCGGCGGGGGCCATCATCATAGGGTTCAACGTCCGCCCGAGCACCTCGGTCATAGGCATGGCGGAGAGGGAGAACGTCGAGATCAGGACCTACCGCGTCATCTACGAGGTGATCGACGAGGTCGAGGCGGCCATAAAGGGCATGCTCGACCCCCTGTTCAGGGAGGCCGTGCAGGGCAAGGCGGAGATACGGAACATCTTCCGGGTGCCGGGCGCCGGCATGGTGGCCGGCGTGTACGTGACCGACGGCAAGGTGCAGAGGAACAGCTCCATACGGCTGATACGCGACGGGATAGTGGTCCACGAGGGCAAGATAGCGTCGCTCAGGAGATTCAAGGACGATGTCAGGGAGGTGGCGCAGGGCTACGAATGCGGCATCGGAATAGAGAATTTCAACGACATAAAAGAGGGCGACGAGATCGAGGCGTATGTCATGGAAGAGGTGCAGAGGGACTGAGGCATGAAAAGAGCGTATCGCCAGGGCAGGATGGGCGAGGAGATACGGCGCATAGTCAGCGATCTTCTCGTCAGGGAGCTGAAGGATCCCAGGCTTTCCGGGATGCTCAGCGTCTCCGGGGTAGATGTGACGAGCGACGGCGGCTATGCGACGCTGTACATAATGGCGCCGGGCGGCGCGGACGGCGAGGCGGCCGACGAGGCGAGGAAGAAGGACATACTGGACGCCTTCGCCAGGGCCAAGGGCCTGCTGCGCAAGGAGATAGGATCGAGGCTGCAGCTGCGCCACGCGCCTGAGCTGGCGTTCAGGATCGACGCCTCCCAGGAATACGGCGAGCGCATAGAGCGGATTTTCAGGGGCCTCGCATACGAGGACGGGCACGGGGCGGAAGGCGAATGATGGAATCCATGCGCGACAAGGCAGTGGCGGAGGCGGCGAAGGTCCTGGAGCAGGCAAGGAGCGTGCTCCTGTTTCCCCACGTCACCATGGACGGGGACGCGCTCGGATCGGCGGCCGCGCTCTGCGCCGCGCTCAGGAAGCTGGGCAAGACGGCGCATGTGGTGATAGAGGACGAAATCCCGGAAACCATAGCGTTCCTGGATCGCGGCTACTGCACCGGCGACCTGGGCATAGTCGAGAGCCCCGACGTCTGCGTATGCGTGGACTGCGGCGAGGCGCACAGATTCCCCAGGCGCAAGGCCCTGTTCGAGTCCGGGGCGACGAGGGTGTGCGTGGACCACCACGAATCGACCAAGCCCTTTGTCGAGCACAACTGCATAGACGCCAAGGCATCGGCGACGGCGGAGATAGCCTACGATCTGATACTCGCGCTGGGCGTGGAGATGGACAGGGAGATCGGCGAGGCCATATACGCCGGCATACTCACGGACACGGGCCGCTTCCAGTATTCCAACACGAGCAAAACGACGCATCTGATAGCGGCCGCGCTTTACGACTGCGGGATCGACGCGGCAGGCATCGCGATAAGGCTCTACCAGAACGTGAGCCGCGAAAAGCTGCTGCTGGGTTCGCGCATAATGGGCTCCATGGAGATATTCGCGGAGGGCAGGGCCGCCATGGCCTGCATGACGCGGGACATGCTCAAGGACACGGGCGCCAGGCCGGAGGAGGCGGACGGCGTTGTCGAGGAGCTGCGCAACATCAGGGGGGTGGAGGTCGCCTGCCTGCTGAAGGAAAGGGATCCGGGGCTGGTAAAGGTCAGCCTGCGCTCAAAGCGCTACGTTGACGTGCTGCCCCTCTCCGAGAGGCACGGGGGCGGCGGGCATGCCAGGGCGGCGGGATACAGCCTCAGGATGCCCCTGGACGAGGCCAAGGAGACGCTCAGGCAGGACATGGGGGCCCTTTTTTGATGACGGCCGGCGATATGGATGGCGTGGTCAGCTTTCTAAAGCCGCCCGGCATGAGCTCCCACGACGCGGTGGCCTTTCTCAGAAGGCTCATGGGCATAAGGCGCATAGGGCATACAGGCACCCTAGACCCGATGGCGGCGGGCGTCCTGCCCCTGTGCGTCGGCAGGGCCACGAGGCTTGCGGAATACCTTGTCGCCTCACGCAAGCGCTACATGTGCGAGATGAGGCTGGGGCTGACGACGGACACCTTGGATGTCTGGGGGACGCCTACGGCCAGGGCGGGGGCATCCTTCCGCGAGGGCCTGTCCGAGGGCCTGGTGGCCGACGCGCTGCGATCTTTGGAGGGGGAGCGCGAGCAGAAGCCCCCCATGTACTCGGCCGTAAAGCTGGGCGGTAAGAAGCTTTACGAGTACGCCCGCAAGGGCCAAAGCGTGGATGTCCCGGCGCGGACTGTTTACATTAACAAAATTACGGTAATAGGCGTAGACATTGAGGCCGCCTCCGCGCGCTTTGAGGTCGAATGCTCGAAGGGCGTCTATATACGCTCCATATGCGGCGAGGCGGGCGCGCTCCTGGGCTGCGGGGCCGTAATGAGCGGCCTGGTGCGCATCGCCAGCGGGGCCTTCTCCATAGAGGACTCCTTCACGGCCGAGGAGCTTGAGGCCGCCTTTCGGGACGGGCGCTTCGCCGAGGCCGCGCTGATCCCTCTGGACGCCGCGCTGGAGGGTTTTGCGGCGATCCGGCTCTCGGCCGGCGACGGCCGGCGCTTCGCCGACGGCGTTGCCGTAAGGCTGCCCGGCGCGGCGGGCCCCGCGGACGGGGAGCCGCGCAGGGTCTACGCGCCGGGAAAGGGGCAGCGTCCGGCCTTCCTCGGCGTAGGCAGGCTGGAAGGAGGGCTGCTAAGGGCCGAAAAGGTCTTCGGCGACAAGGGCTGATGTTAACATTTGACAATCTTGACGAGATATGCGGCGTCGAGGCCTGCGCCGTCGCCATGGGCAACTTCGACGGGATGCATGTGGGCCATGTCAGGCTAATAGGCATGGCCGTGGACGGGGCGAGGCGGCGCGGGCTGAGGAGCGCCGTCTTCACCTTCTCCGGCCACCCCAGAAACATGCTTGCGGGCGGCGGCGTGGCCGTGAAGAACATACAGTATCCCCAGGAAAAGGCCGAGATGATCCGCAGCCTGGGCGTGGACTACCTGTTTTCCATACCCTTTACCCAGGAGATTCGCCGCATGCCGCCCGACGCCTACATAGACGGCCTCCTGCTGAAAAGCTTCGGCATGGCTGCGGCCTACTGCGGCTTCAACTACCGCTTCGGCTATCTCGCCGCAGGGGACGCGGACGCGCTGCGGGCGGCTGGGCGCGCGCGCGGCTTCGAGGTCTTTGTGCTTGGGCCGCAGAAGGTGGGCGGCGCGCTGGCGAGCAGTTCCCTGATACGCGCCATGATAGCCGAGGGCAGGATGGAGGAATGCGCCGCCCTGCTCGGGCGCGAATACTCTGTGCGCGGCGTGGTGGCCATGGGAAACCGCATAGGCCGGACGATAGGCTTCCCTACGCTGAACATACACGTCGATAGCGACATGGTCACCCCCTCCCACGGCGTCTACATCACCAACTGCTATTTTGACGGCATGAAGTGGCCGGGCGTGACCAATGTCGGCGTCCGCCCCACCATAGGCGACGAGAAAAAAAGCATAGAGACGCATCTGCTCGACTTTGACGGCGATCTGTACGGAAAGCCGGTGCGCGTCGAGTTTGCCAGCATGCTGAGGGAGGAAAGGCGCTTCGCCGGCGTGGAGCAGCTTGCGGAGCAGATAGGGCGCGACAGCATGGCCGCGCGGGAATATCATAGGGAGAAAAACAAAATATTTGCAAATGCGCCGGATTTATGATACCATTGTCGAGTAGGAACTGTTTCAGGGTATTGCCCCTCGCTGAGCCCCGCGACTCTCCGACGCGGTACACGGCAGGCGGCGCATGATGCGGAGGAGATTTTTATGGTTGACCAGACAAAAAAGGCGCAGATCATAGACGAGTACAAGAACAAGGATGGGGACACGGGCTCCCCGGAAGTCCAGGTCGCGATACTCACACACAGGATCAACGACCTCAACGAGCACCTCAAGGTACACAAGAAGGATCACCATTCGAGGCGCGGGCTTCTGAAGATGGTAGGGCAGAGAAGAAACCTGCTGAACTACCTCAAGACAAAGGATCTGGAGCGGTACAGGGTTTTGATCGGGCGTTTGGGCCTGAGAAAATAGCGCGGACGGCAAGGCGGGGGTGACCCTCGCTTTTGCTTTTTTGCGCAGGGTCTGAACGGCGCCGCGGGCGAGGCCCTTGATCCGTTCGGCGGTTTGGGTGTGTTCCGCGCTTCAGGTTGGACAAGCCAATTTGAACAGCGACAGTTAAATGGCGAGGGATTGACAGGAGGAAGTTGTTGATGAGATTCACAGACTACAAAACCTACAGGATGGCGGTCGGCGGCCGGCTGATGCAGCTTGAAATCGGCAAGGTATGCGAGCAGGCCAACGGGCAGGTGACGGTCCGCTACGGCGACACGGTGGTGAACGTGACGGCAGTCGCGTCCAAGAAGCCCAGGGCGGACATCGATTTTTTCCCGCTCAGCTGCGACTACGAGGAGAAGATGTACGCTGCGGGAAAGATACCCGGCGGCTTCATCAAGAGGGAAGGGCGGCCTTCCGAGAAGGCCACGCTGAATTCCCGGCTCATGGACAGGCCGCTGCGCCCGCTGTTTCCCAAGGGCCTCTACAACGACGTTCAGGTGGTGGCGCTGGTCATGTGCGTGGATCCCGACTGCCCGCCTGAGATAGCAGCGATGATAGGCTCCTCCGTGGCCCTTTCGATATCGGACATCCCGTTCGACGGGCCTACGGGCTCCGTCCTTATCGGCCTGGTCGACGGCAAGTTCGTCATCAACCCCACGCAGGCGGAAAGGGAGGCCGGCCAGCTCCATATGGTGGTCTCGGGCACGAGGGACGCCATAATGATGGTGGAGGCGGGCGCGAGCGAGGTGCCGGAGGAGACGATACTGGACGGCATCATGTTCGCTCACGACGAGATACGGAAGATAATCGAGTTCATCGACGCGATAGTCGCGGAGACGGGCAAGCCCAAGATGGAGATCGCGCTGTACTCGCCGCCCGCCGACGTGGACGAAGCCGTCAGGGGCTACGCCACGGACAGGATGCGCGACGCGATAAGGACCTTCGACAAGCTCGAGCGCCTCGCCAACATGGATGCCGCGGAGGCCGACGCCAAGGAGCATTTCGCGGAGCTGTTACCCGAGAACGCGAAGGACGTGGGCAATGTGCTCTACAGCCTGAAGAAGGAGCTGGTGCGCTCGATGATACTGGACGAGGGCATCCGCCCCGACAGCAGGAAGACCTCCGAGATCCGGCCCATCTGGTGCGAGGCGGGCTTCCTGCCCAGGGCCCACGGGTCGGGGCTTTTCACGAGGGGGCAGACGCAGGTGCTTTCGGTGGCGACGCTGGCGCCCTTGGGCGAGGCCCAGACCATAGACGGCATAGGCGACGAGGTCGAGAAGCGCTACATGCACCACTACAACTTCCCTCCCTATTCTGTAGGCGAGACGAAGCCGCTGCGGAGCCCAGGAAGGCGCGAGATAGGGCATGGGGCCCTGGCGGAAAGGGCGCTTATCCCCGTGCTTCCCGGCGAGGAGGCCTTCCCCTACGCCATACGCGTGGTGTCCGAGGTCCTGTCCTCCAACGGCAGCACCTCGCAGGCCTCGGTCTGCGCCAGCACGCTTGCGCTGATGGACGCCGGCGTGCCCATATCCGCGCCTGTGGCCGGCATAGCCATGGGCCTTATAGAGAGAGACGGGCGCATAGCCATACTCTCCGACATCCAGGGCATGGAGGACTTCCTGGGCGACATGGACTTCAAGGTGGCCGGGACCGCCAAGGGCGTCACCGCCATACAGATGGACATAAAGGTGCACGGGCTTTCAAAGCAGATACTAAAGGATGCCCTGGCCCAGGCGCACGAGGGCAGGATGTTCATAATGGACAGGATGATGGAGGAGATCAGCGAGCCCCGGGCCGAGCTGTCGCCCTACGCGCCGCGCATCATCTCGATGCAGATAGACGTGGACGACATACGCACGGTCATAGGCCCCGGAGGCAAGACCATCAACAGGATCACCGCCGAGACGGGGGTGAAGATCGACATAGACGACACGGGCCTCATCTACATAGCGGCGCCGGACATGGAGTCCGCCGAGAAGGGCGTGGCCGCGATAGAGCTGCTGCTGAAGGACGTCGAGGTCGGCGAGATATACGAAGGGAAGGTGACGCGGCTGATGGCCTTCGGCGCCTTCGTGGAGGTTCTCCCCGGCAAGGAGGGCCTGCTCCATATATCGCGCATGGAGAACAGGCGCGTCGAGAAGGTCGAGGATGTGGTGAGCGTCGGGGACTCCGTCAAGGTCAAGGTGTACGAGATAGACGGGCAAGGAAGGATAAACCTCACGCGCAAGGAGCTGCTTTAGAGGTTACTACCCACACGCCACGCCATTTTTGCCCATCTCGGAACCTAGGTTCGGTTATTGCCTTCCTCACGTACCAGACAGTACGCTCCGGGAGCCAAAACCGCCCCCAGAACCCGATCTGGACAAAACTGACGCGGCGTGTGGGTAGTTTCGATTGGAGTGGGTGAGTAATAAATAGGGCTTGCTGCCGCTTACACGCCACGCCATTTTTGCCCATCTCGGAACCTGGGTTCGGTTATTGCCTTGTGTGGGTAGTTTCGATTGGAGTGGGTGATTAATAAATAGGGCTTGCTGCCGCTTACACGCCACGTCATTTTTGCCCATCTCGGAACCTGGTATGAATGTCCTGAAATATAAAAAGGGCGCGGCGCTTGCCGCCGCCGTCGTGACCGCCGCCTGCGTGGCCGCGCTTGCCTCCGCCGCAGGCCTGCTGTACTATGCCGACTGCACGGGCGAGCGCGTGGCCCGTGCGCTTTTCGCGCCCGCGGGCAACGCCCTTGCCGAGGCCGGCGGGCAGGACGCGGGCTGGGACGGGGCTGCGGAGATCAGCTTCGAGGGGGCATACGGGGCGCCCGTGCCGGCGACGCTGTTCCCGCCGGGCGAAGGGGCCGCCGGGACATCCGGGAGCGAGGGCGTGCTCGTCGTGCTGCTTCCCGAGGCCGGGGCCACGCGCCGCTCCCTCTACCCGCTCGCGCGCTCCTTCGCGGAGAACGCCTACGAGGCCGTCGCCGTCGATCTGCGTGGATACGGCGGGCAGGGCGACGCGGCGGGGGGCGCGCTGTCCACCTTCGGCTACCTGGAGAGCGACGATCTGCGGCGCTGCCTTGATGGCCTTGCTGGCAGGGGGATGGGCAGGAACGGGCTCATACTGTACGGCCAGGGGGTCGGCGCCGCGGCTGCGGCGCTTTGCGCCGAGGGGCTCGGGGCGGAGCTCAGGGCCCTTGTCGTCGACGGGCTTTTCGCGGAGGCCGCAGAGCTGTCCGAAACGGCGGCGGGCGAATTCCTCTCGTTCGCGCCCGCGCGGGACGGGGCTGCGGGCATCCTTGCCGCCGGTCCTGCGGGCGGCGCGTATTCGGGCTTCGAGCTGCTGTGCGCCGGGCGCTACATGATGGACGAGTACGGCTACGAGGCGCCCGCCGCCTCGCCGCTTGCGGCGCTTGCCGGCGTCACGGCCCCGACCATGATAATCCACGACCCCGCCGACGGCGTCGTGGCCCCCGATTCGGGGGAGAGGCTGTACGAGGCCTCCGCCGCCGAAAGGAAGGAGCTCGTCGCAGCCGGCATCGCCCATGGCGGCGCACAGCCCGCCGGCGGGGGGCTGTCCTCGTACATGAGGGCGATATACGGCTTCATCGGCCTGCACGACGACTTCGTCATAGCGGACGACGAGATAGACAGGGACCCCTCGAATCCCGCCATGGCGTCGGGGACGCCGCTTTTTAGGGGCGGCGATCTGCTGTTCGAGGACGGGGCCTTCAACCAGTTCTACTTCGACGGCGGCATGGCGGACTCCTTCATAGGGGCGGTCAACGAGGCGTATGCGACGCTCGGCGACGAGACGCGGGTGCATCTGCTGCTCGCGCCCATGCCCTGCGAGTTCTATGTGCCGGAGCCGTACTGGTCGAGCTTCAACGCGTCGCAGGAGGACGCGCTCGCCTACGTCCGCGAGAGGCTGGACGACGGCGTGGAAATGGTCGACGCCTACCGCCTGATCAAGGCGCACAGGGACGAATACCTGTATTTCCGGACGGATCACCACTGGAGCGCCCTCGGCGCCTACTACGCCTACCGCGCCTTCGCGCGATCCATAGGCGAGGTTCCGCAGGAGCTTGCCGGCCTGG
>JAISXZ010000203.1 GCA_031270275.1 Eubacteriales Family XIII. Incertae Sedis bacterium
GCGCCCCGGCTGCGTTGCCGGAACCCTTGAATACTACAAGTATTCGCGGAACCCGGCGCCTTGCCGGGACACAAAATTGCTGCGCCAACTGCACACTTTATTTTTCAACAGTTCCTGAGGCCGGGCGGGAATCACCCCAAGAAGGGCGGAACACTATGGAAGCCAGGAAGGAAACCAAGCGCACCAAGCTCATATGCACCATCGGCCCGGCCAGCGACAGCCCCGAGATGCTGGGCAAGCTGATGAAGACCGGCATGAACGCCGCCAGGATCAATTTCTCCCACGGGACCTTCCCCGAGCACAAGGCGAAGATGGACCTGATAAAAAAGCTGCGGGGCGAGCTGGGCCTGCCCATCGCCATAATGCTGGACACGAAGGGCCCCGAGATACGCACAGGCAGCTTCGAGGGCGGCGCGGCCGAGCTGGTAAGCGGCCAGTCCTTCACGATATTCACGGATGAGATCGTGGGCGACAGCAGGCAGTGCAGCACGAGCTACGCCGAGCTCGTGAACGACGTGTCCGTGGGCGACCGCATACTCATAGACGACGGCCTCATCGGCCTCGGCGTCCAGTCGGTGGAGGCCGACAGGGTGGTGTGCACCGTGCGCAACGGCGGCCAGGTCAAGGATCGCAAGAGCATAAACGTGCCGGGCGTGAAGGTCAGGCTGCCGGCCATGTCCGACAGCGACAGGGACGACATAGAGTTCGGCATCAGGGAGGGCGTGGACTTCATAGCCGCCTCCTTCATACGCAAGGCGGCGGACGTGCTCGAGATACGCAGCTTCCTTGACGCGCTGGGCGGCCAGAGGATAAAGATAATATCCAAGATAGAAAACAAGGAGGGCGTCGAGAACATAGGCGAGATCATAGCGGCCTCCGACGGCGTGATGGTGGCGCGGGGCGATCTGGGCGTCGAGATACCGCCGGAGGAAGTCCCCCTCGTGCAGAAGGAGATAATAAGGAGCTGCAACAACGCCGGCAAATTCGTGATAACGGCCACGCAGATGATGGACTCCATGATAAGGAACCCCAGGCCCACGCGCGCCGAGGTGGCCGACGTCGCGAACGCCATACTGGACGGCACGGACGCGGTGATGCTCTCGGGGGAGACGGCGTCCGGCAAGTACCCGCTCGAGGCGGTGCAGATGATGCGCGACGTGGCGAGGACGACGGAGGTGGCCCTGTTCAGCCACAGCAGGCTGTTCCGCGACCGCAGGAGCCTGGTCGAGGGCAGCGTGAGCGGGGCCATAAGCGTGGCTACATGCAGCAGCGCCGACAGCCTCGGCGCGAAGGCCATAGTGACCCCCACCTCGTCGGGGCGCACGGCCCAGGCCATATCCATGAACAGGCCCAAGACCCCCATCATAGCCTTTTCGACGGAGGAGATCGCGGTGCGCCAGCTGTCCCTGGTATGGGGCGTGACCGCCTTCCTTCTGGAACGCTTCGACGACCAGCAGGACTTCTTCAGGGCTGTCATAAGGAACTGCATGGAGAAGGGCCTCGCGAGCGAAGGCGATATAATAGTCCTGACCGCCGGCATACCTCTGGGTGTAAGCGGCAACACGAACATGCTGCGCATACACGAGATCGGGCATGCGTTTTAGCGCCAGGCGGGCGGCCTTCTCCGCGACGCTGCTGCTCGCTCTCTGGGTGGGGCTTTCCCGCGCCTTCCAGCCCGAACTCCCGCCGCAGGGCCACAATGTCCTCATGATCCTCATAGCGACGATAGGCCTGTGGATATTCAAGCCCCTGAAAATGCCGTTCTCCGTCAGCAGCGCCTTCTTTCTGGCGGCCTCGCTGATCAGCGGCGTGCAGCCTGCCGCCGTGTTCTCGGGCTTTGCCGGCGGCGCCGTGTGGTCGCTGATACCCGCGCTGTTCTTCGGCTTCGCGCTCGCGAAGACGGGGCTGGGCAGGCGGATCGCGTACTTCGGGATGAAGTCCGTAAGGGTCTCGTACCCCAGCCTGCTCCTTATGTGGACGCTGATAGGGCTCGTCCTCTCGATCCTCACCCCCTCGATAACGGTGCGCGTGGTCATCGTCACGCCCATAGCGCTGGACTGCGTGCGCATATGCGGCCTACCGGAACGCTCGAAGGAGCGCTCCCTCATCCTCATGACGGCCTGGGCGATGGCGATCATACCCGGCATAGGCTGGCTCAGCGGCTCGCTGACTGGCCCGATCATATCGGGGCTGTTCGCCGCGACGCCGGGGCTTGGCCCCGTCGGCTTCTCCGCCTGGCTCAGCGTGTCGCTGCTGCCCGTGGCCCTGGCGAGCGCGCTGCTGGTCGTGGCCGGCTACGCGGTCATGCGCCCCTCCGGGCGCCCGGCCTCCGATCCGAGGGTCTTTGCGGACGCCTACAGGCAGCTCGGCGCCGTAAGCGGCGGCGAGAGGGCGACGGGCGCGGTCCTTGTCGCCTGCTTCGCCATGTTCGTGACCTCGTCCCTGCACCATGTCCCGGACACGGCCGTCTGCCTGCTGGGCTTCTTCGCCCTCGCGGCCCTGGGCGTCATAGAGCCCGGCGACATCGGCCGGGGCATAAGCTGGGACATGGTCGTGTTCGTCGGCACGGCCATGGGCTTCGGCCAGGTGTTCGCCGCCTGCGGCGTCTCCGCCTGGCTCTCGGGCGGGATAGTCGGCGCGATAGCCCCCATAGCGCAGAGCCCGTGGACCCTCGTCGCCGGCGCCATGGCGGCGCTGTTCCTGTGGCGTTTCGTGGATATCGCGGTGTTCGTCCCCACCATGGCCATAGTCGTGGCCGTACTGCCGGAGATATCGGCGAGTTACGGCATAAGCCCGCTCGTATGGATACCCATGCTGAGCCTGGCCCAGAACGCATTTTTCATGAGCTATACCAACCTCTTTGCCAGCATAGCCGAGAACGTCCTCGGCGAGGGGGCCTGGACCCGGGGGCATCTGGCGCGCTATGGCCTGGCGTATTTCGCGGCCAGCCTTGTCGCCACGCTGGCGTCGGTGCCGTACTGGAAGTCGATAGGCATGTTCGGCTGAGCGCCGCGGGGCGGCGGAACGGAGGATTCGATGGGAAAGAACCTGACGCAGAAGATACTTGAAAGCCATATGCTGGCCGGCGCGCTCAAACCGGGCGCGGAGGCGACGATCAGGATAGACCAGACGCTTACGCAGGACTCCACGGGCACCATGGTGTACCTGCAGCTGGAGGCGATGGGCGTAGGGAAGGTCAGCACGGAGCTCTCGGTGGCCTATATCGATCACAACACGCTCCAGACCGGCTTCGAGAACGCCAACGACCACGCCTTCATCGAGAGCGTCGCCAAGCGGCACGGCATAGTCTTCTCGAAGCCGGGCAACGGCATCTGCCACCAGCTCCACCTCGAGAACTACGGGGCGCCGGGCAAGACCCTGCTTGGCTCGGACAGCCACACGCCAACGGGCGGCGGGCTCGGGATGCTCGCCATAGGCGCGGGCGGGCTCGACGTGGCGGTCGCCATGGCCAGCGGCGAGTACAGCCTCACGGTCCCGGACGTGTTCAGGATCGAGCTGTCGGGCCGCCTCCGCCCCTGGGTCTCGGCCAAGGACGTGATACTTTTCGTGCTGGGCGAGCTGAGCGTCAAGGGCGGCGTCGGCAGGGTAATGGAGTACGGGGGCGAAGGCCTGGAGTCCCTGTCCGTGACGGACAGGGCCACGATAGCGAACATGGGGGCGGAGCTGGGCGCGACCTCGTCCATATTCCCCAGCGACGAAAACACCCGCGCGTACCTGAGATCCCAGGGGCGGGAGGCCGACTTCAGGCCGCTCGCGGCGGACTGCGACGCGGAGTACTGCGGCCTGCTGCGCGTCGAGCTGCCAAAGCTCGTCCCCCTCGCCGCCAAGCCGCACAGCCCGGACAACGTGGACAGCGTCGCCGGCATAGGGGAGATAAAGGTCGATCAGGTGGCTATAGGCAGCTGCACCAACTCATCCTACACCGATCTGATGAAGGTGGCCGCGATATTGAAGGGGCGCCGGGTCCACCCCGACGTCAGCCTCGTCATATCGCCCGGATCAAGCCGCATACTGGGCATGCTGGCCTCGAACGGCGCGCTGGCGGACCTCATCGCCTCCGGCGCGCGCATAATAGAGAACGCCTGCGGCCCATGCATAGGCATGGGGCAGTCCCCGAGGTCGGGCGCCGTGTCCCTGCGCACATTCAACAGGAATTTCAGGGGAAGGAGCGGCACGCTCGACGCCGGGGTATACCTCGTGAGCCCCGAGACGGCGGCCCTTTCCGCCGTCTCGGGCGTGCTGTCGGACATAACGCGGAGCGGGCTGGCGCCGGCGGACATAGCCCCCGTGGATTTTCCGGGGAACGACAGCTTCATAGTCGTGCCGGAGGCCTGCGGCGCGGACGGCGCCGGGCCGCGCATGGGGCCCAACATCAAGCCCTTCCCGAGGAACGAGGCCCTGCCGGACACGCTGTCCGCGACGGTGGCGCTGTGCGTGGGCGACAACATAACGACGGACGACATCATGCCCTCCGACTCGCGCCTGCTCCCCTTCCGCTCAAACGTGCCCTACCTCGCGAACTACTGCTTCGAGAAGCTGGACGCCGGCTTCGCCGCGCGCTGCAGGGAGGCGGGCAGGGCCGCCATAGTCGGCGGCGAGAACTACGGGCAGGGCTCCAGCAGGGAGCACGCCGCCCTCGCCCCCCTGCAGCTAGGCGTAAGGTTCGTCCTCGCCAAGTCCTTCGCGAGGATACACCGTTCCAACCTGATAAACTGCGGCATACTGCCGCTCCGCTTTGAAAGCCCCGGCGACCGCGGCGGCATAGAGCTGGGCCACGAGCTCCTGATCGAGGACGCCCGGCGGCAGGCGCTAGAACCGAGGATCATGCTCAAAAACACGCGCACGGGCGCGACGATAGCCACGATAGGCGGTTTTTCGGAGCTGGAGAAGGCCGTGATACTGGCCGGCGGCAGGATAAACCTGGCGGCAGCATCCAAAAAACCCTAAACGAGGACGCCGCCGGGCCGCAAGCCAGAATACGTAAAAAGTGCAAAAGCATAGTGTTTCCTTGACATAACCACCGAAAGTGCGGTATACTAAGACTGTGAGATGTTTTGCGGCGGCTTTGATGCCATTGCTTCCTGGCCGTAGCGGCGGTGCCCGCCGTCTCGCTGGGGGTTCAGATGTTTGCTATCGGCGACAAAATAGTATATCCCATGCACGGCGCCGGGGTTATAGAGGCTGTTGAGGAAAAAAAGATACTCGGCGAGGTCCGCAGGTACTACATACTGCGGGTCTCCTTCGGCGACATGAAGGTCATGATACCCTGCGACAGCTCCGACATGATAGGCGTCAGGGGGGTCATATCCCCCGACGAGACGCCCCACGTGATGGAGGTGCTAGGGAACGAGTCCACGGAGATGTCGGGCAACTGGAACAGACGCTACCGCGAGAACATGGCGAAGCTCAGGACGGGCGAGACCTGCAGCGTCGCGGAGGTGGTCAGGAACCTGATGCGCGTGGACAGGATAAAGAAGCTCTCCACGGGCGAGAAGAAGATGCTCGCCAACGCGAAGCAGATACTGATAAGCGAATTGATACTTGCCATAAACGAGGGCGCCGCGGAGCTTGAAATGCGCATCGAGAGGGTCGTCTGCGGCTTCGACTGACAGGCCCCTTGGACAGGGGCCGCCTGGCGCCCGCTGCTGCTTACCCACTTAAATCGAAACTGCTCGCACGCCGCGGCAGTCTTTGTTCAGATCGGGTTCTGGAGGCGATTTTGGCTCCCGGAGCGTACTAGAAGCTACGTGAGGAAGCCAATAATCGCAGCCAGGTTCCGAGATGGGCAAAAATGG
>JAISXZ010000207.1 GCA_031270275.1 Eubacteriales Family XIII. Incertae Sedis bacterium
TTGTCTTCCTCACGTACCAAGCAGTACGCTCCGGGAGCCAAAATCGCCCCCAGAACCCGATCTGGACAAAACTGACGCGGCGTGTGAGTAGTTTCGATTTAAGTAGGTGAGTAGTAACCGCTACTCCAGATCAAACTGCCTCACGCTGTACAGCGGGTGCGCGTCGCACAGCTCCCTCACGATCCCCCTCGCGTCCTTCGCGCGGCGCTCGTCGCCCGGATTGTCCAGCACCATGGCTATGGCCTCTGCGGTCCTTATCATCTCCGCCTCCCCGAAGCCGCGGGTGGTCAGGGCCGGCGTGCCGAGCCGGACGCCGCTTGTGACGTTCGGGCCGTTCGGGTCGTTCAGTATGGAATTTTTGTTGGTCGTAATGTCGGCGTCGTCGAGCAGGCGCTCCGCGTCCTTTCCCGTCAGGCCCTTGTTCGTCAGGTTCAGCAGCACCAGATGGTTGTCCGTGCCGTTCGAGACGAGGCGGAAGCCCCTGTCCATCAACTCCCGCGCGAGCACCTTGGCGTTGTGCGCCACGCGCTTCTGGTATTCCCTGAACCCCGGCTGGGCGGCCTCCTTGAAGCAGACGGCCTTGCCCGCTATGATGTGCATGAGCGGCCCGCCCTGCATCCCCGGGAATACGCCCTTGTCGAGCCTTTTGCCGAATTCGCCCTTCGCGAATATCACGCCCCCCCTCGGCCCCCTGAGCGTCTTGTGCGTGGTCGAGGTGACGATGTGGGCGTGCTCCACGGGGTTTGGATGCTGGCCGCCGGCCACGAGCCCGGCGAAATGCGCCATGTCCACCATGAGCAGGGCGCCCACCTCGTCGGCGATCTCGCGGAACCGGTCCGCCTCTATGGTCCTGGGGTAGGCGCTGGCGCCAGCGACTATCATCTTGGGCCTGAATTCGGCCGCTATCTTCATTACCTCGCCGTAGTTTATCCTTTCGTCGTCCACGTCGATGCCGTAAGAGACGAAGTTGAAGTACCGGCCGGACATGTTGACCCGGCTGCCATGGGTGAGATGCCCGCCGTTCGACAGGTCCATGCCGAGGACCGTGTCGCCGGGCTCCAGCAGCGCGAGGTACACGACCAGGTTGGCGCTAGATCCGGAATGCGGCTGCACGTTGACGTACTCGGCGCCGAAAAGCTCCTTGCCCCGCTGTATCGCCACGGCCTCCACCTCGTCCACGTGCTCGCAGCCGCCGTAGTAGCGCCTGCCGGGGTAGCCCTCGGCGTACTTGTTGGTAAGGGCGCAGCCGCAGGCCTCCATGACGGCCGGGCTGGCGAAATTCTCCGACGCTATCATCTCGAGCTTGCGCTCCTGCCTGCCCATCTCCCTCTTGATCATGGCGCTGACTTCGGGATCGATCTTGTCCAAATGATTGAAATACACGGCTATTTTCCCCCTTCGCAGCCTATGGCAAGGCGGAGCCCCCTCGCGTACTTGCTCTCGCGTTCCGGCTCAAGGCCGTATTTCTCGGCTATCTTTTCGCCTACGCGCAGAAGCCCCTCCTTCTCGCCGGAGAACAGCTCTATCTCCATCTCGCTTATGCGGCAGTTGCCGAAGTCCGTGACGATCTCGCCGTCGTCCATCGACAGCTCGCAGATGGCCTCCCCCGTGTCGATGCGGAACTTGCTTCTCAGGAAGCTCATCTCCAGGATGCTTCGGAGGGGCCGGCCGTTCAGCAGATCGATCACGTCCTTGCCTACATCGCTCTCGCCGAATATCTCCGGGCTGGGCGCGATGAAGCACTTCGGGTCGTCCACGGGGACGTTGACCTCCTCGCGCATGTGCAGGCCGTCGCTGCCCGTGTCGTTCCACTTCAGCGAGGCGACCAGCCTGCTGCCCTCCATCCTGACGCGGAACGCGATGTCGTTCTTCGACAGGATATGGCATTCGGTGTCGAAATAGGCCGCCTTCATAAAAAGCTGCTCGCGCGTGCCCTTTTCCTCTATGCTGGCCAGCCATTCGTCACCAAGGATCCCGGACATCAGAGCCTTGTCTTTTATCTTGTATTTAAGCTCTATTTCCAATGCGTTTCCCTCATCACAACTAAACCGATCAGCGGCCAATCTACGGCATTCGCGGCGGCTCGCGCCGACGCAGGCGCCCAACGAAATACTGTCGCTGCGGCTATCATATCATAAATGCGCGGCAATTGCAACCGGCGCCGTATCCAATATGTGCCAGCCTATTGCATATCCGGGGCGGATACAGTATAATCAGTAGTAAGGAACTGTTAAAAAATAACCTGCACATTCGGCTTGCCCTTTTGCGCCCCGGCTGCGTTGCCGGAACCCGTGAATACTACAAGTATTCGCGGAACCCGGCGCCTTGCCGGGACACAAAATTGCTGCGCCAACTGCACACTTTTATTTTTAACAGTTCCTAAAGCAAGCGCGGAGGCCCGCAGGCGGCCGCGAAAAGAAAGGGGCGCATATGCCTTCCCCACCTGAACGCGTGGCGTTCTCCGTATTCGGCATAGACATCATGTGGTACGCGATAATCGTCGTGGCCGCGCTGCTCGTCGGCGTGGTCGTCGTCTGCGGCAGGGCGCGGCGCTACGGCTACAAAACCGACACCGTCATAGATTTCATGCTGTTCTGCATACCGGCCGGCATAGTCGGCGCCCGGCTGTACTATGTGCTGTTCAACCTCGAATATTTCAGCCAGGAACCCCTGCAGGTCTTCAACACGAGGGCCGGCGGCCTCGCCATACACGGGGGCCTTATCCTCGGCATCCTCGTGGCCCTGCTGCTGTGCCGGCTGTGGGACATCCCCCCGCTGAAGGCGCTCGACATAGCGGCCCCGGCGTTCGCCCTCGCGCAGGCCATAGGCCGCTGGGGCAACTACTTCAACCAGGAGGCGCACGGCGGGCCGACGGAGCTGCCCTGGGGCATGATCGTGGGCGGCGAGAAGGTCCACCCGACCTTCCTGTACGAGTCCCTGTGGTGCCTCCTGCTGTTCCTGCTGCTGTCGAGGATAGACAGGCGAAGGGGCTTCTCCGGGCGGATATTCCTGCTCTACTGCATCCTTTACTCATTCGAGAGGTTCTTCGTGGAGCAGCTGCGGACGGACAGCCTCATGCTTTTCGGCGAGATCAGGCAGGCGCAGGCGCTGAGCGCCGCGGTCTTCGTCGTGTGCCTGGTGGCCTATTTTATCCTTCGGCACAAGGACAGGCGCCACGGCGCCATGTATTACTGACGGAGCGCGAGCTATCATGAAACTTGGCATAGTGGGCCTGCCCAACGTAGGGAAAAGCACCCTTTTCAACGCCATAACCACGGCCGGCGCGGAAGCGGCCAACTACCCCTTCTGCACGATAGAGCCGAACGTGGGCGTCGTCTCCGTCCCCGACGGCCGCCTGTCCGAGCTTCACAGGATATACAGCTCGAAGAAGACGGTGCCCGCCGCCATAGAGTTCTACGACATAGCGGGCCTCGTGAGGGGGGCGTCCAAGGGCGAGGGCCTCGGGAACAGGTTTCTCGGCCACATAAGGGAGGTGTCGGCCATAGTCCATGTCGTGCGCTGCTTCGAGGATCCGAACGTGGCGCATGTGGACGGGCGGCTCGATCCCGTTTCGGACATAGAGTGCGTGAACCTCGAGCTGGCGCTCTCCGATCTTGAGATGCTGGAGAAGCGCGCCCAGAAGACGGCCAAGGGCCTCAAGGCCGACAGGGGCCTGCAGAGGGAGCTCGACACGCTGGAACGCATGATGGGCTGGCTCGCGGAGGGGCGGCCCGCGCGCGCGCTGGAGCTTTCGGACGAGGGGCGCGGCTTCGCGCAGACGCTGGGGCTGCTATCCCTAAAGCCGGTGATATACGCGGCGAACGTGTCCGAGGCGGAGGCCGGCGGCGCGGACGGCAACCCGCAGGTGGCCAGGGTCAGGGAGCTGGCGGCGGCGGAGGGCGCCGAGGCCGTCGCGATATGCGCCAAGGCGGAGGCGGAGATAGCGGAGCTCGACGACGGGGAAAAGTCGCTGTTTCTCGACGAGCTGGGCATAAAGGAATCGGGGCTTGACCGCCTTGTAAAGGCGTCCTACGGCCTGCTGGACCTGATATCCTTCCTGACGGCCGGCGAGCCGGAGGTGCGCGCCTGGACGATAAAAAAGGGGACGAAGGCGCCGCAGGCGGCGGGCAGGATACACACGGATTTCGAGCGGGGCTTCATAAGGGCCGAGACGATAGCGTTTGAAAAGCTCATGGAGTGCGGCGGCAACCTCGCGGCCGCGAGGGAAAAGGGCCTGCTGCGCTCGGAGGGCAAGGACTACGTGGTAAAGGACGGGGACGTCATGCACTTCCTGTTCAACGTATAGGCCGCGGCCTAGGCTTCGGCGAAGGCCGCCGCCAGCCGTTCGAGGGCCTGCCTCAGCGCGGCGCGGGGGCAGGCGATGTTGATCCTCTGGAATCCCGCGCCCTCCTCGCCGAATATCGTGCCGCCGTCCAGCCACAGCCCGGCCCTTTCCACCATCATCCTGTCCAGCTCCTCGGGGGAAAGGCCGAAGCCCCGGAAATCCATCCAGGCAAGATAGGTCCCCTCAGGCTCCACGAGCCTTGCCTTCGGCAGGCTCTCGGACAGGAAGGACCTGAGAAGCCCCAGGTTGCCGGCCAGATAGGCGAGCAGCGCGTCCAGCCAGCCCTCGCCGTGGGCGTAGGCGCTCTGGCAGGCCACGAGCCCGAAGATGTTCATCTCCTCGAAGCCCGTGCTCCTGGCGGCGCGCGCGAACTTCGCGCGGAGCGCGGCGTTCTGTATGATCGTGTTCGAGACCTGGAGGCCCGGCAGGTTGAAGGTCTTGCTGGGCGCCGTGCAGGTCAGGGTGTTTTCGGCGAACTCCGGCGATATGGACGCGAGCGGCGTATGCCTGTGGCCGGGGTAGACGAAGTCGCAGTGCACCTCGTCGGACAGGACTATGCAGGAGTGCTTTAGGCATATCTCCCCGAGCCGCTCGAGCTCGCCGCGCGTCCAGACGCGCCCGACGGGGTTGTGGGGGCTGCAGAGGATGAACAGCCGTACCCTGTTATCGGCGATCTTCCTCTCGAGATCGTCGAAATCGATTGAATAGCGGCCGTCGCTCTCCACCAGGGGGCTGTTCACAACGACGCGCCCGTTGGCGCGTATCATCTGTGAGAAGGGGTAGTAGACGGGGCGCTGTATCAGCACGCCCTCGCCCTCCGACGTGAATGCGCGTATGGCGGCGACCGCAGCGAACACCACGCCCGGCGAGGTCACGACCCATTCCCGCTCCACGCGGTAGCCGAAGCCGCGCATGAACCAGCCGGCGAGCGCCTCGTAGTAGGCCGCGTCCGCGACGGAGTAGCCAAATACCCCATGCTCCAGCTTTTCGCGCATGGCCGACAGCGCCTCCGGCGGCGCCCTGAAATCCATGTCGGCAACCCAGAGCGGCAGAAGGCCCTCGGGCATCCCTCGCTCCTTCGCGAAGTCGTATTTAAGCGAGCTCGTGTTTCTGCGGTCTATTATCTCGTCAAAATCGTATTCCATGCCTGTATCCCATCGCTGCCCAAACCAAAACCGCCAAAGGGGCGCGCCAGCTTTGTCCAGATCGGGTTCCGGGGGGCAGCCACTACGCGAGGGCCTGCGACAGGTCCTCTATAAGGTCGTCTATATTCTCAACGCCCACCGATATCCTGAGTAGCCTGTCAGTTATGCCGAGCTCGAGCCTCTTTTCCTCGGGGACGTCGGAGTGGGTCTGGAGCAGGGGATAGGTGATCAGCGTCTCGACGCCGCCGAGGCTTTCCGCGTAGAGAATGAGCTTCACCCTTCCGAGGGCGGCCCTTGCGCTCTCGGCGCTGTCCGTCTCGAAGGAGATCATGCTGCCGAAGCCCGAGGCCTGCCGCCGCGACAGCTCGATGGCAGGATGGCTGTCAAGCCCCGCGTAGTGCACGGCGCGCACCTTCCTGTGGGCGAGCAGCCACTCCGCGAGCCACATGGCGTTCTGCTGCGAGCGCTCCATGCGCAGGGCCAGCGTCTTTATGCCGCGCGCGACGAGAAAGGAGTCGAAGGGCGACAGCACGGCGCCCGTGGTCTTCTGTATGAAGCGCAGCCTTTCCGCCAGGGCGGCGTCCCCCGTGACAAGGAAGCCCGCCAGGGTGTCGTTGTGGCCGCCGAGGTACTTCGTGCCGCTGTGCACCACTATGTCCGCGCCCAGCGCCAGGGGTCTGCAGTAGTAGGGCGTCAGAAAGGTGTTGTCCACGGCGAGCGCTATGCCCGCGCCGCGCAGCAGCCTGGCCGCGCCCGCGATGTCGGTGACGCGCATCATGGGGTTTCCCGGCGTCTCTATGAACACGGCCTTCGTTGCGGGCGTGAGGGCGGCTTTCAGCGCGCCTGGGCTGGAGGTGTCGGCGTAGCTGACGACGAGGCCGTTCTTTCTGGAGATGTGCTCAAAGAGCCTCATCGTGCCGCCGTAGATGTCGCTGGAGGCCACGATCCCGTCGCCGGGCGAAAACAGCTCCATAAAGGCCGCGATTGCGGCCATGCCCGACGAAAAGGCCATGGCGTCCGTCCCGCCTTCCAGCCTTGCGAGCGTCTTTTCAAGCTGCTCGCGGGTGGGGTTCTGCTGCCGCGAGTAGCAGTAGCCCGTGTCCTGGTCCACGCCCGGATGCGTGAAGGTGGATGATTGGTAGATCGGGGCGCATACGGCCCCCGTCGTGTGGCTCGGGTCGGCCGCGCCGTGTACGCAGCAGGTCTCCTGTCTCATGTCGGCAATCCCTTCGTAGTTTATTGCTATCGCTCTGTAATCAGGCATCGGGCAGAGGGCGGGGCCGGGGGGGTGTTTTGGCGGCCTTCGCCTATCGCGCGGCGTCGGCGGACAGATGCCCCAGTATGGCCTCGAGCGCGGCCTCGCCGTCGCCGGAAAGGCTGAACCACCTAACGCCGGGGTAGCGCCTGAACCACGTGAGCTGGCGCCTGGCGTAGCGCCGGCTGTTGCGCTTTATGAGGCAGACGGCGCGATCCATGCCGTACTCGCCCCGCAGCGCCCCCAGTATCTCCTTGTAGCCTATGCCCATCATAGATATGTTTTCCTCGGAAAGCCCGTCTGCGGCGAGCCTTTTCACCTCGTCCGCCAGCCCGGCCTCCATCAGCCTGTCCACGCGGCTCTCTATGCGCCCGTGAAGCTCGTCCCTCTCGCGATCAAGCCCTATTATCCGCGCCTCGCAGCCCGCCCACGGGCGGAACGCCTCGGAGAAAGGCCGCAGCCTGCCCGCGCCGCCCTGGCTGTGCAGTATCTCGAGCGCCCTGACGATCTTTTTCAGGTTGTTCGGGTGTATGCGCGCCGCCGCCTCCGCGTCCAGCAGGCGCAGCCTATCGTGCAGCAGGGCCGCGCCGCCCTCGCGGGCCTCGCGGGCCAGCTCCTCCCGAAAATCGTCCCCGAGCGGCGGCGCCGAGAAGTCCAAATCGTAGATCACGGAGCTCACGTAGAGGCCGGTCCCGCCCGCCAGTATGGGCAGCCTGCCCCTGCCGGCTATGTCGAGCACGGCCTCGCGCGCCAGCCTTTGGTATTCTGCGGCGGAGAAGCCGCGCCTGGGGTCCGCGAAGTCGAGCAGATGGTGGACGGCCTCGAGCCGCTCCTCCGCGCTCGGCTTGGCGCTGCCTATGTCAAGCCCCCGGTATATCTGCATCGAGTCCGCCGACACGATCTCGCCGCCGAAGCGCTTCGCTATGGCTATCGCGATCCGGGTCTTCCCCACCGCCGTCGGCCCGACGACGGCCACAAGCCTTGCGGCTGCCATGGCTGATCCGCGCACGGGGCTAGAGGTTCAGCATGAATGACTGCTGCGCCCTCTGCGTGTCCGAGTAGTCGAGGATGTCCTGCACGCTGACGCCCCCAAGGCAGGCGACGAGGGCCGCGTCTAGCGGCGCGAACACGGTGGACTGCAGGGCTATCTCTATGTCGGGCGCGCTCTCGCCCACGGTGTTTTCGGTCTGCTCGGTCATGCCCGCCTCAAGCGCGGCAAGGACGTCCCAGGCCGATATCCTGGAGGCCGGGCGGGAAAGCTGGTAGCCGCCGCGCGGCCCCTTGACCGACAGCAGCAGGCCGTCCTTTTTAAGCTGCGAAAAGACCTGTTCGAGGTATATCTTTGAAATGCCCAGGACCTCGGATATGCTGCTGACGGTTATGTTCTCCCTGCTTTGCGCCCGCTGCGCTATGACCGTGACAGCGGCCAGCGCGTAGCGGCCCTTTACTGATATTCTCATGGACTTTTGTCCCCCCTCATAGGATAGCATACATAAATCGGAGGCAAAAGTCAACTGGTTTGCATATAAATCTTGTTTGCATATAAATCAAGTATGTTTAGGCATTGGCGGTTACTGACTCAAGAGTCCTCAGTTCGCGGCGGGCGGGGCGGCGGGCATGTCTCCGCTGACTTGGAACAAACCGGTTGTATTTCTCGGTTTTGCGAGCAAAGACTTTGGTGAACTTGGCTCACTGTTTGAGCGAAGCGAGTTTGAGCAAGTTCCCAAAGTCTGTGAGCAAAA
>JAISXZ010000211.1 GCA_031270275.1 Eubacteriales Family XIII. Incertae Sedis bacterium
CGACATCGCAAAGGGTTCAGACATGATCATAGGCATTGGCGGCGGCAAGGCCATCGACACGGCAAAGGGCGCGGCGGCGCAGACGAGCCTGCCGCATATCATTGTCCCCACCGTAGCCAGCAACGATGCCCCTACGAGCGCTTGCACGGTATGGTACGACGAGCAAGGCGTCTGCGTCGGGTTTGACCTCTGGCCGTGCAACCCCGATTATATCTTGGTGGACACTGAGGTAATAGCCAAAGCTCCACTGCGGTACTTCGTGGCCGGGATTGGCGACGCCATATCCACATGGTTCGAGGCGGAGGCTTCGTACGCGTCAAGGGCCGTAACCTGCTCGGGCGGGACGCCGACGATGACTGTCATGGCGATGGCCAGGCTGTGTTTCGATATAATCATGGAGTACGGCTTGCAGGCCGTGGAATCCGTGAAGGTCCACGCAGTCACTCCGGCTCTGGAAAAGGTGGTCGAGGCGGATACGCTGCTTTCGGGCATCGGCTGGGAGTCGGGCGGGCTTGCGACGGCGCACGCCATAGCCAACAGCCTGCCTTCCCTGCACGAGACGCACGGATGTTTGCACGGCGAGAAGGTCTCCTTCGGCCTCATGATCCAGATCTGCCTGGACGACTCCCTCGGCACCGACCTGGTGGAACGAACCGCCGCTTTCCTCGCCCAAGCTGGGCTGCCTGTGACGTTCGCGGACCTCGGGATCGACAAGGTCTCGGAGGACAGGCTGCGCGCGTACGCGGCTGACGCGGCCGGGGAGGGGTCTTTCGTCCACAACCACAATTTCAAAGTGACGGGCAGCGACGTCTACGACGCCATGCTCGCCGCCAACGCGCTCGGGAAGAAGGCGAAAGCGGCGCTGTAGCTTCCCATGGTGGCTGTTTATTTTACAGGGCGGAAGGCTCGAAGAGCCGAACCTTCCGCCTTGGGTCGTTATGTCTGCCTACGGCCCTGGCTGAGCTGATAGGACACGTCTACGATCATGTCCTCCTGACCGCCTATCATCTTCCTGCGGCCGAGTTCCACCAGGATGTCGCGCGGCTCGAGATTGAATTTCTGGGCGGCGCTGTAGACGTGCAGCAGGAAGCTCGAGTAGACACCTGCGTACCCGAGCATGAGCGAGCCAGTGTCAATGACCTGTGGGCGTTGCATTATGGGCGGCATGATGTCGTCAGCTATGTCCATCAGCCCGTAGAAGTCGAGTCCCGTGTCGTACCCCTTGCGCTGGAGCACGCCCGCCAGCACCTCTATCTGCGTGTTGCCGGCGCCGGCGCCTAGCCCGCACAGTGTAGCGTCTACGTAAGTCGCCCCGCTTTCTATGGCGGCGAGGGAGTTGGCCACCGCCATCGCGAGGTTGTTGTGGGCGTGGAAGCCGACGGGTATCCTGAGCCCGCCCGTGAGGGCCTCTACCCTCTCCCTCACGCCGTCCGGCAGGAGGTAGCCGGCCGAGTCGGCCAGGTTTACGTAGTCCGCGCCGTAGCTTTCCATTTTCAGGGCTTCTTCCAGTATAGCGTCCGGCTCGGACATATGCGCCAGCATCAGGAAACCTGTCACGAACATGCCCAGCTTCTTGGCCGCCGCTATGTGCTGGGCCGACACGTCCGCCTCCGTGATATGGGTGGCCACCCTCACGGCGTCCGCGCCCGCAGCGCGCGCTTCCTCGAGCCTTTCGATGGTGCCGATCCCCGGGAGCAGGAGGACCGCCAGCCGCGCGTTTTTCACGACTCTGGAAGCGGCCTCTATGAGCCGAAGCTCGTCGACCTGCGAGAAGCCGTAGGTGTAGCTCGACCCGCCAAGGCCGTCCCCGTGGGAAATCTCGATGATGGATACGCCGCACCCGTCCAGGGCACCAGCGATTGCGGATGCCTGGGCTTCCGTGAAGTTGTGCCTGACGGCGTGGCTCCCGTCGCGTAGGGTCGTGTCTACCATGTGAATTTTACGCCCGCTCACAGAGCCCACCCCCTGACTCGGCCAGCATCCCGGCGGCCAGCTTCTCCGCCGCCGCGACGGCCGCAGAGTTGATGATGTCGAGGTTGCCCGAATACGGCGGCAGGAAATCCCCCTGCCCCTGCACCTCGACGATCACGGTGACCTTGTCGCCGTCGATCATGGGGGGCACCCTCAATTTGTACCCAGGAACATACTGCCGTATCTCCTCCACCATGGCCGTGATCGACTCGGTGACCCGCTCTGCGGCGGCGTCCCTGTCCTTTACGCGGACTATGACCGTGTTGGTCATCATGAGCGGCGGTTCGGCGGGGTTCAGCACTATTATCGCCTTGCCCCGGTCCGCGCCGCTGACTGCCTCGATGGCCTTTGACGTGGTCTCCGTGAACTCGTCCATGTTAGCGCGGGTCCCCGGCCCGGCGCTCTTCGAGGATATGCAGGCGACGATCTCGGCGTAAGACGCGCCGGCGACGCGTGAAATCGCGTAGACGATCGGTATCGTCGCCTGCCCGCCGCACGTCACCATGTTTATGTTTGGCTCGCCGGAGAGCTTGTCCAGGTTGACGCAGGGGACGCAGTAGGGGCCTACGGCGGCCGGCGTCAGGTCTATCGCAATTTTCCCCGCCTCCCTTAGGAGGGGCGCGTTTTTCAGGTGGGCCGCCGCGCTCGTGGCCTCGAAGACGATCTTGATGTCGCCTTCCCGCGCGACCGCCTCGGCGCCTTCAATGGACGTCCTGACGCCCATGGACGCGGCGCGCATGATGCCCTCCGACTCGACCACGCCGGCCATCATGCCCATTTCCAGGCGCT
>JAISXZ010000007.1 GCA_031270275.1 Eubacteriales Family XIII. Incertae Sedis bacterium
GGGGGTGGGGGGGGTGTTCGCGGTGGGGGTGGGGGTGTTGGCCGGCGACGTTGTGGGGGAGGTGGTGACTGCGGACGACGAGGCCGCAGACGACGCTGATGCGGACGACGAGGCCGCAGACGACGCTGATGCGGAAGACGAGGCTGTAGACGACGTTGAAGCGGAAGACGAGGCCGAGGCTGACGAAGTGGCGGACGACGCTGCTGCGGCTGACGAAGCGGCGGACGACGAGGCCTCGGGCGACGGGACTGTAGACGACGAGGCCGCGGACGACGAAGCGGCGGACGACGAGGCCTCGGGCGACGAGACTGTAGACGACGAGGCCGCGGACGACGATGGCGCAGACGGCGTTGAAGCTGACGGTGCTGAAGCGGATGACGCTGCTGCGGCTGACGAAGCGGCGGACGGCGTTGAAGCAGACGATGAGACTGTAGACGACGTTGAAGCGGAAGACGAGGCCGAGGCTGACGAAGTGGCGGACGACAAGGCCGAGGCGGACGATGTGGCCGCGGACGGCGTTGAAGCGGACGACGTTGAGGCCGCCCGCGAGCAATAGCGCATTGCGGTCGCGGCGGCCGCCGCGATCAGGATAAAGGACGGGCTTAGCCCATGCGACATGTCTTTCGCCTTGCCGCATGGGCTTTCCTTTTTAGTGGGCCGCCTGCCCTGCCGGGGCGCAATTCCGGCACGCGTCGCAGCGGGTGTTTCCTGCGGTTTTGTTCCAAGTCGGCGGCCGCAAGGCCGACATGGAGCCAGTAACCGCAGGATCGCAATCGCAGGATCGCAGCCCTATAAAATGCTTTACGAAATCCGCCGTACATGTTACAATATTGTTGGCTGTAAACGATTGCAAACAATTGCAATGAAATGAATAGAGGGATGAGGATGGGCGCGCGGACGTCGGCGATCAGGGGGCGGGCCGTGCGCGTTCCCGCCCCGCCCTGTTGTTTCCTGCGTATGCCGCCTGTTTAGGACAGATTCGGAGGCCGCCATGCTGCGAGGCTTGTTTTCGGCTCCCCGTCCATGTAACATTTTTTATAAAATGTTACATGGGCGTGTTGCCATTGGAATTTCAGTCAGTTCCAAAACCTCGAAAAACCAAGCCGTTCAATGCAGGGGCGCTATCGTGCGCCGTCTTTCCTTGATATTTCCTTGCTATCCGCTCTCATGTAACATTTTATAAACTATGTTACATGATATGCTACAAGGTTAGAATTTCAACGGGAGCGTTTATGTACGATGTAACATTTTATAAAAAGTGTTACATGCATGGCAAAACCAGACTGCGGCTGCCACGTCCGCCGGGCCTGCCGATTGGGGGGGACGCAACATGAGTTACACCAGAAAAAAAGTGCTCCTTGTCGATGACAACCCTGTCAACCTCAAAATGGCCCGAAACACGCTGATGGGCCTCTACGACGTGTTCACGGTGCCCAGCGCCGAAAAGATGTTCGCCTTTCTGGAGAAGACGCTGCCGGACATGATACTTCTCGATGTGCTCATGCCCGGCATCAACGGCTACGACGCCATGAGGCTCCTCGCCAAGGACGAGCGCGTGAAGCGCGTGCCCGTCATATTCCTCACCGCCAAGACGGACATGGGCAGCGAGATGGAGGGGCTTTCGCTCGGGGCCGTGGACTACATCACGAAGCCATTCATCCCCCAGCTGCTGCTTAAGCGGGTCGAGACGCACATGCTGATGGAGGAGCAGAAGAAGGAGCTTCAGTACATCAACGCCAATCTGAAGGACATAGTGGACGACAAGACGAGCGCCGTCGTGGAGCTGCAGAACGCGGTCCTGTCCACGGTCAGCGAGCTCGTCGAATGCAGGGACGACGTAACAGGCGGCCATGTGGAGCGCACGTCGCACACCATGCGGCTGATCATCGACGAGATGATGAGCGAGGGCGTATTCCTCGACGAGCTCGAGTCGTGGGACATCGAGCTGTTCATCCAGTCGTCAAAGCTGCACGACGTAGGCAAGATATCCATACATGACAACATATTGCTGAAGCCCGACAGGCTGACCTACGACGAGTTCGAGGAAATAAAGAAGCACGCCATCTTCGGCGAGGAGATCATAGACAGGATACAGAAAAGCACGCGCGAGAACGCCTTCCTGACCCACGCGAAGATCATGGCCGGCTCCCACCACGAAAAATGGGACGGCTCGGGCTACCCGCGCGGCGCGATGGGCGGCGACATCCCGCTGCAGGGCCGCATAATGGCCATAGCCGACGTATACGACGCGCTGATATCGAAGCGCCCGTACAAGGAGCCCTTTACGCACGAGAAGGCCATGGACATAATGCACGAGTCGCGGGGCAGCCATTTCGATCCCGTGATCCTCGACGCCTTCGTCGCGGCCCTCGAACACCCGACGTCCTCGTGACGGGGGCCCGGCGCGTCCCCGCCCGCCCTCCCCTGCCCCGCTGCGATCCGGGCGGGGGCCGGGCGGTTTCCGCCGTATCTTTTGGGCGCCCATAGCGGCGCGATGGAGCCAGGCATGAAAATTCTGTTTGCAGCCAGCGAGGCACGGCCCTTTTTCGTCTCGGACGGCCCCGGCGACATGGCCGGCAGCCTGCCGCCCGCGCTGCGCAGGCGAAATGCCGACATACGCGTGGTGTTGCCGCTCTACGGCGATCTGGGCGACGAGTGGCGCGGCAAGCTAAAGCATGTCGCGAGCTTTGTCGTGCCTGTGGGCTGGCGCAGCCAGTACTGCGGCCTGTTCGAGCTGTCCTGGCAGGATGTCACGTGGTATTTCCTGGACAACGAATACTACTTTCGGCGGGGGGGCCTGTACGGCTTCTACGACGACGGCGAGCGCTTCGCCTTTTTCTCGCGCGCCGTGCTGGAGACCGTGTCGAACATCGGCTTCGAGCCGGGCATACTGCACTGCGTCGACTGGCAGACGGCCCTCGTGCCCGTATACCTCAACCTGTACTACCGCCACATCGAAAAATTCGCCCGCCTGAAGACGGTGTTCACCATACGCGACATCAGGCGGCAGTGCATATACGATCCCGAGATACTGGTGGGCACCCTCGGCATAGAGCGTGAGGACGGCCACATGCTGGAATACGGCGGCGCGGTGAACCTGACGAAGGGGGCCATAGAGGCCGGCGACGTGGTGAACACGGTGTCGCCCTCATACGCGCGCGAGATCCTCGAGCCGGGGCGGGGCTTCGGGCTCAGCGACTTCCTGAAAAGCAGGAGGCACAAGATATCTGGCATACTCAACGGCATAGACATCGGCATGTACAACCCGCTGTCCGACCCGCACATCGCCGCCAACTACGGGCTCGACGACTTCAGGGAGGGCAAGCCGGCCTGCGCGAAGGCGCTGCGCGAGGGCTTCGGCCTCGACGACGACGGCTCGCCGATCATGGGCATGCTGACGCCCCTCACCGACGACAGGGGGCTCGACATGTTCCGCAGCCTGGCGGACAGGCTGCTGGACGAGGGCCTGCAGATCGTCCTGGCGGGCTCCGGCGAGGCCGCGCACGAGGCCTTCCTCAGGGAACTGGCGGAACGCCGGCCCGGCAGGTTCGCGCTGCGCCTCGCCCCCTCGGCCAAGGACGAGCGCGCCATATACGCCGGCAGCGACATGCTGCTGCTGCTGAGCCGCTCGGAGCCCTGCGTATTCGAGCAGATGGCGGCCCTCCGCTACGGGACGGCGCCCGTCGCATACGCGTCCGGCGGGCTGCGCGACACCGTGCATGAGAGCGTTGGCGGGGGCAACGGCTTCGTCTTCGCCGCCTACGAGGCGCCCGACATAATAGAGGCCTGCCTACGCGCGAAAAAGGCGATGGGCGACAGGGAGAAACGGGACGGGATCATCCGCAACGCGATGCTGTGCGACAACAGCTGGGCCAGCGCGGCGGAAAGGTATGTGGGCCTGTACAGGCAGGCGGAAGGTCTTTGGTAGGGAAGGCCATGAAACTGCGCAGTCTCATAAAAACGAATATAATGCAGCTGCTGTTTGTAGTCGTCGCGTTCATGCTTATGATCATAATAAGCTGCGTGTTCATGGCGAGCATCGTGCGCACCGAGGTCTCCGTCGCCGCGCAGGAGATGCTCCTGCGGACGGAGACGATGGCGAATTCCATGCTGCGCGAGCTCGAGGTGACGACGCTCAATCTGTCCCTCGCCATACAGGACCGCCTCGATTCGGGCCAGCCCGCGAGCCAGATTGAGCCGTACATGAGGACCCTGAGCCGCGAGATGGTCTATCACGACAAGCGGGTCCCGGGCAGCATGTTCCTGGGCGGCCTCATAGAAGGCCAGTTCCATGCGGGCGCGAAATGGACGCCGCCGGCCGACTACAGGCCCGAGGATCGCCCCTGGTACAAGGCGGCGCGCGCCGCGGGCGGCGATGTGGCGTTCTGCGGCCCCTTTGCCAGCGCGCGCACGGGCGGCCGCGTCGTCGCGTTTTCGAGGGATCTGCGCGGAGGGGGCGGCGCGAACTACGGGGTCGTGTTCCTCGACATGGACATCGACGGCCTGTGCGATGCCATAGCCTCGCTGGACTTCAACAACGGCGGCTACGGCATGATCATCGACGCCGACGGCGCCGTGATCGCGCATTCGGAAAGATCCTTTGAAGGCAAGGCCCTGAGCGCCGCAGGCGAGGGCTACGCCACGATCTCGGAGCGCATAAGGGCGGGCGATGAACGCATCTCGGCCTCGAGCGTCGTCAATTTCCAAGGGGAGCGCGTCGTCAGCATCTTCCAGCGGATGCCCAACGGCTGGTACGTCGGCATAGCCTTCCCTTGGAGCAGCTACTACAAGGACGTTTACGTGATGGTGGCGACGCTGACGGCCATCGGGCTCGCCATGATGCTCGTGCTCTGCTATCTGCTGCTGCGCCTCAGCATGCAGAAGCTGCACTCCGAGCAGGAAAGCCTGAGCAAGTCGTCCTTCCTCGCCAAGATGAGCCATGAGATACGCACCCCCCTGAACTCGATACTCGGGATGTCCGAGCTGATACTGCGCAAGGAAGTCCCGCGCGAGATATTCGAGTACGTGGCGATAATAAGGCAGGCGGGCAGCAATCTGCTCGCGATAGTGAACGACATACTGGATTTCTCGAAGATAGAGGCGGGGCAGCTCGACATTGTCTACGAAAGGTACTACTTCGCCTCGCTGCTCAACGACATCGTGAACGTGATACGCGTGCGCCTGCTCGACAGGCCCATCGTGTTCTCCATCAAGGCGGACTGCGGCATACCCGACTGTCTCATAGGCGACGAGACCCGCGTCAGGCAGGTGCTCATGAACCTTCTCGGCAACGCGGTCAAGTACACGAAGGCGGGCCATATCCTGCTGGACGTGCGGGCCGAGGGCACGGAGGACGACGCCGTGCGCCTATCCTTCCGCATCGAGGACAGCGGGGTGGGGATCAGGGAATCCGACATGGGCAGGCTTTTCATGGACTTCACGCGCATAGGCCCGCCCCAGGGCCAGGACGTGGAGGGGACCGGCCTTGGCCTCGTCATATCGCGCAGCCTGTGCCGCTCCATGGGCGGCGACATCTCCGTGGAGAGCGAGTACGGGAAGGGCTCCGTGTTCACGGCCACCGTCGTGCAGACGCGCGGCGCGGCGAAGAGGCTGGCTTCCGTGGAAAACGCGGAGGAAAAGCGCGTGCTGGTGTTCGAGGAAAGGCCGATCCAGCGCGAGGCCCTCGTATATGCCCTGGAGAGCCTGGGCGTGAAGCCCGTGTGCGCGAAAGACGCGGCCGAATTCAGCGGCATGATGTCGGAGGGCGGCTTCGACTTCGCGTTCACGGACTCGAAGCACGGGGCGGACTGCCGATTCTCCCTGGGGAAGGGCGAATCGCCCACCATGCTCGTCAGCATGGTGGAGCTGGGCGAGGTCTCGGCCTACAGGGACGCGCACAGCATCATGATGCCGGTGTTCTGCACGGGCGTGGCGAACGTACTGAACAACGTGGCGAACCCCGCGCCGCACTCGCTGCACGATCACAGGACGGGCTTTTCGGCCCCGGGCGTCAAGGTGCTGATCGTGGACGACATCTCCACAAACCTGAGGGTCTCGAAGGAGCTGATGTCGCTGTACGGCATGGAGATCCACACCTGCCTCAGCGGCGCGGAGGCGATAAAGCTGGCGCGGGAGAACCGCTACGATTTGATATTCATGGATCACATGATGCCGGAGATGGACGGGCTGGAGGCGTCGGCCGCCATACGCGCTACGGACGGCGATGATCCCTACTACGCCAGCGTCCCCATAATAGCCCTGACCGCAAACGCCATGGCCGGCCAGCGCGAGACCTTCCTGCAGAGCGGCATGAACGGCTTCCTCGCCAAGCCCATAGAGATGAACAAGCTGGACGCCCTTCTGAAGGAATGGATACCGATGAACATGCGCGTCAGCGCCAACGGCGGCCCGGCGCCGGCCGGCGCAGAGCGGCTGGGCTTCTTCGAGATAAAGGGCGTGTCCATCGAGAAGGGGCTGCGCAATTCGGGCGGCTCCGTGGCGGCCTACGCCGACATACTCATGGATTTCTGCCGCGACGCCGACGAGCGCCTGGAGAGCGTGGAGCGCTGCGTGGCCGAGGGGGACATGGGGCTCTACCTTACGCTGGTGCACGCGCTGAAGGGCGCGGCCAGGAGCGTCGGGGCGGAGGAGTTCGCCGAGCTTGCCGCCCGGCTGGAGGAGGCCGCGCAGAACGGCGAGACGGAGGCCGTCGAGCACATGACGGGCAGCATGCTCGCCGCCCTGAACGCCCTGACCTACAATATCAGGGAGGCCCTGGAGGAGCGCTCCGGCGGCGGGGACGGCGCCTTCGACGAGCTTTCCGCCGCACGGCTGGAGAGCCTGAGAACCGCCCTGGCCGGCATGGACATCGCCACGGTCAACGCGCTGATGCTGGAATGCTCCAGCCTTTCGCTGAGCCCCGACGCAAGGAGGGAGATGTCGGAGATCGAAAGGCTGATACTTATATTTGAATACGACGCGGCCATAGAAAGGATTGGCCTTCTGATAGACGCGTCGAAGATGGAGGGTGCCTGAATTGAAAAACATGAAGATCAAGACCAAGCTGCTGACCGGGTTCATCATCATGGTGGTGCTCACCGCAGCCGTCGGATGCGTGGGAGTCTATTCGCTGACCACGTCCTCCACCAACACGCAGCTGCTCAACAACCGCGCCACTATGGCCATAATGTCGGCGCGGCTGTCGCGCAACATACACCAGCAGCGCGCCGCCTACCTCGGCATCGTGGCCTTCGACGAGATCGGCGACTACGACACCGCCGACAGCTACCCGGAAAGCCTCAAGTCCCTTGCGGTCGATTTCGAGGCCATGGCCGACGATCTCGACGAGATGCTTACCCTCGCCGAGACGCGCCAGATGCTGGAAAAGGTCATGACTGAGTACGCCGCCTATGCCACGCTGCGCGACAATCTTGTCAGCGACATGGAGGGGATAGTCGCGTCCCGCGACAGCATATCCGCGGCGGCCGCGGGCGGGTCCGGGACGAGCGCCGCCGAGAGCCTGCGGCAGAAGGTCAGGGGCGATCTGCTGGAAGTGGCGGCAGCCGCAGGCACGGTCGTCCAGGACAACGCCACGATGACCGACTATATCGACGCCCTGACCAACACCCAGGCCGAAGGCGCGGCCGGAATATCGGAGAGGGCGACATGGATATCCATAGGCGCCGTCATCGCGGCTGCGGTCATCGCCATAATCCTGGGCCTCTACCTGGCGGGGATCATCTCCAAGCCCGTCAACATCATGATGGGCCTGCTCAAACAGGTCGGGGAGACCGGCAAGCTCTCCTTCACCGAGGACGAAAGGAGCAAGGC